>CAYXYA010000041.1:0-10230 GCA_964469185.1 uncultured bacterium
ATCAACGGCATCGGGGAGAGGGCGGGGAACGCCAGTCTGGAAGAGATCGTGATGATCCTTTTGACCCGCGCGGACCAATATCCCTACCACACCCGCATCAACACCAAGGAAATTTTCAAGACCAGCCGTCTCGTTTCCGCTTTGACCGGTTTTATGATCCAGCCCAACAAAGCCATCGTGGGAAATAACGCTTTTGCCCATGAGAGCGGCATTCATCAGGATGGCATGCTCAAATACCGCCAGAACTACGAGATTATGACGCCAGAATCCATCGGTGTTCCAGAAAGCCGTTTGATCCTGGGCAAGCACTCGGGCCGTCACGCTTTCAAGAAGCGGCTGGATGGCATGGGTTATAGCCTGGGGCCGGACGCGATCGACAAGCTCTTTGAGAAATTCAAAGAACTCGCCGACAAGAAGAAGAGCGTTTACGACGAGGATATCGAAGCGCTGGTGGAAGAAAAGGTCGCGGCCTCGAACGAGATCTACCAATTGACCTATCTTCATTCCTCCGCCGGCAATATGACCTTGCCCACGGCCACGGTGAAATTGAAAAAGGGCGACCAGGAAAGAGAAGAAGCGGCGACGGGCGACGGGCCTGTGGATGCGGTCTTCAACGCTATCGACCGGGTGACCTGTTTCAAGGTGAAGGTCGAGAATTACACGATCAAAGCCCTGACCCAGGGACGGGACGCTCAGGGCGAAGTGACGGTGAACTTGTCGACCAACGGTGATGAGGTGAATGGCCGGGGTGTTTCCACCGACATCATTGAGGCTTCTGCCAAGGCTTATTTGAACGGGGTCAACAAACTTTTGTTGAAACACACCAAGAAAAGCGCCAAAGCCGCGTTCGATATTCAAAAGGGTTTGAAACTTTAGCTGACAACCGCCAGCCGATTCCGAGGGAATAAAATGAACTTTCATATCGTTGTCCTTTCAGGTGACGGCATCGGACCGGAGATCTGCGAGGAATCCAAAAGGGTCCTCAACCGTGTGGGTGAAGTGTTCGGACATAAGTTCGAGTACGAACATCAGGACGCGGGCGGTGTCGCCATCGATAAATACGACAATCCTTTGCCGGAGCACACCTTGAAGGCTTGTCAGGGCGCTCAAGCGGTCTTGAAAGCGCCGATGGGCGGGCCCAAGTGGGACAAGATCGAGAACAAGAAACGGCCCGAGGCCGGCATATTGGGTCTTCGCAAGGGACTGGACCTTTACGCCAATTTACGACCCGTGAAACTTTTCGAGGCGTTGAAAGACGCCTCGACTTTGAAAGCGGAAGTCATCGACGGCGTGGATATGCTGATCGTCCGCGAACTCATCTCTGGGATTTATTTCGGGGAACCGCGGGGCATTTTTGGTGAGGGCAAGGACCGTTACGGGGTCAACACTGAGATCTACCGCACGCCCGAAGTCGAGCGCATCGTGACCCTGGCTTTCGAGTTGGCGAAATTGCGCCGTAAAAAAGTGACCAGCGTGGATAAGTTCAACGTCCTCGAATCCTCGCGCCTGTGGCATGACGTGGCGGAAGACGTCTCAAAAAAATTCCCGGATGTGGCTTTCGAACACCAGATCGTCGATAACGCGGCCATGCAGCTCATCCTCAAACCCAAGAGTTTTGACGTGATGGTCACGACCAACATGTTCGGCGACATCCTCTCCGATGAGGCTTCGATGCTCACGGGTTCCCTGGGCATGCTGCCCTCGGCCTCGCTTGGCGGCAAGGTCGGTCTTTATGAGCCATCTCACGGTTCGGCTCCGGATATCGCTGGCACGGGTAAAGCCAATCCCCTGGCCATGATCCTGTCGGTGGCGATGATGCTCAAGTACAGTTTCCACCTTCAAAAAGAATCCGATGCGATTGAAGGCGCTGTTGAAAAAGTGCTCAATAACGGATTGCGGACGGCGGATTTGGCGAAAAAAGGCGAGAAGACGGTGTCTTGCAAAGAAGTGGGCGACGCGGTCATTCGCGAATTAAAGTAGACGATCAAGGGACCAAAATTGAAGAAAACTCTTTATCTTATTTTGGGTTGTGTGATCAGTCCTTGTTTTTTATCCGCTCAAACGAAACCGGTTCCCGCGGTCTTGACGGCCACGCCCTCGGCCAATGTATTCCCGACGTTTGCGGGTACTCCTGTAATGACTGCGACCCCTACTGCGACCAGGCCCGGTCCAACATTCACTGCGACGGTCGTTAATACACCGACGATGACGCCGACACTGACCGTGACCTCGACCGGAACTATCCAAACCTTTACGGCGACCTTGACCATGACGCACACACCGACCAATACGGCCACCCGAACGTTCACTTCCACGCCAACATCCACCCCGACCCTCACGTCGACCCCGGGAGTGTTCCAGTTCTCGGTTTCCCCCGAATTGGACGTCAATGGAAAGATCCAATTCAACTGGGGTTCCACCATCCAATCCGAGGAAGTAAGCATCAAGATCTACACGAGCGGATTTCGACTGGTCCGCGCGTTCAGTTTTGATAAAAGGGAGCACCCGGAGAATCTGGACGCCGGTATCCACGACTTGACCTGGGACGGAAGAGATGAGGGCGGTCACCCGATGCCCACGGGAAATTATTTCTGCTTCATCAACATCAACGCGGGCAAGAAAACTTACGAAGCCAGCGGAAGAACCAACATTCCCTAATTTCCGGCCAAGTTCCCGGAAGCCCGGCCATGTATGCGTTGAAACTGCCTTTAAATATGTTATTCTTTCTCTTCTTTCCTCGTTGGATATGAATATTTGAAGGGTTTTAGACATGAAAAAGAAAAAAGTCGCGGTCATCGGCGCAACCGGAGTGGCGGGCCAACAGTTTTTAGCCTCTTTGGCGGGCCATCCCTTTTTTGAGGTAACGGCTTTGGCCGCTTCCGAGCGCTCGGCCGGTAAGTTCTTTAAAGACGCCATCACCGATGCCCATGGCGCTTTCCGTTGGTATTGCCAGGAACCGCTCAGCCCCGAATTCGCCAAAATGAAGGTCGAAGACGCCTCCAAACTGGACGCTTCCAAGGTCGATCTGGTCTTTACCGCGGTCGAATCCGACGCGGCGAAAGACCTGGAACCCCGCTACGCCAAGACCACGCCGGTCGTTTCCACTGCCTCAGCTTTCCGTTACGAAAAAGACGTACCTATCTTCATTCCAGGCGTCAATTTAGACCATGACAAACTCATCGCGGTCCAAAAAAAGAACCGCGGCTGGAAGGGGTTCGTGACGCCAGTGCCCAACTGCACTACGACCGGTCTGGCCATGACCCTCAAGCCCCTTCACGACGCCTTCGGCATCATGCAAGTCATCATGACTTCCATGCAGGCCTGCTCGGGCGCGGGCCGTTCGCCCGGCGTTACCGCCTTGGACATCATCGATAATGTGGTTCCCTATATTCCGAAAGAAGAAGAAAAAGTCGAAATGGAAACCCAAAAAATATTAGGGACGATCGTCAACGACACGGTCGCTCCAGCACCATTCCCAGTCTCCGCCACTTGTACCCGGGTGCCGGTGCTGGAAGCCCATACCGAGGCGGTTTACGTCTCCCTGGCGAAACACGCCACGGTGGACGACGTGAAAAAGGTGATGAGGGATTTTGGAAAAGCTTTCACGGCTTTGAAGTTCCCGTCTTGTCCTACGCGTTTGATCGACGTCAGCGACGATCCGTTCCGTCCCCAACCGCGGTTGGACCGCGACCGGGAAGGCGGAATGTTGACTTCCGTTGGACGGGTTCGGGCCGATCATGCTTTGCCGAACGGCATCAAGTACATGCTGGTCTCGCATAACACCAAGATGGGCGCCGCCAAGGGCGGGATGTTGGTGGCTGAATATTTGGTCCATCAAGGACACATCTAAATTTAAGGGGGATGAATATGGCGACAGAACGTAAAGGCGTGATCACTTTCAAAGGCGGGCCGTTGACACTGATCGGTCCGGAGATCAAAGTGGGGGATACCGCTCCTGGTTTCAAACTCTTGAACAACAGTCTGGGTGAGGTCACGTTGGACCAATTCAAAGGAAAGACGCTCATCCTTTCGGTGGCTCCTTCGCTCGATACTCCCGTCTGCGCCGAGCAAACCCGCCGTTTCAACAAAGAGGTCGCCAATTTACCCGCGGGAGTGGAAGTGCTGACCATCAGCGCCGATCTGCCCTTTGCCCAGGGCCGCTTCTGCGGCGGTGAAGGCATCAAGATCGCGACCCTTTCCGACCATCGCGACATGGCTTTTGGCGACGCTTATGGGACCCACATCAAGGAATTACGCTTGGAAGCCCGTTCGGTATTCGTGGTCGGGAAAGATGGTAAAATTAAACACGTCGAGTACGTCAAAGAAGTTACCGAACATCCGAATTATGACGCCGCTTTGAAGGCCGCAAAGGCTAACGCCTAATCCATCGAGGTTTCGGGGCGCTTCGGCGCCCCGGATCGTTTACAGGAACCACTTCATGCTCATCTCCCTCATACCAGCCTTCGTGTTCTTCTTCACTTTTTTCTTCTATTTACGCACTCAGTGCGCCTCCTTTAACATCAACGATTCCGGCGAAACCATCATGGTTTGCGACCAACTCTCTATCAGCCACTCGCCGGGTTATCCTCTGCATACCCTTTGGGGTCGTGTGAACTGCCTCTTACCTTTGGGCCAACCCATGATGCGTGTGACATTCTCCTCCATGATGACCGCAGCTTTGGCCGTGGTCGTGGTCTATTGGATCCTTAAAATGCTGCTCCAAAGGGTTTATCAACCTATTGAATCCTCCGGTTCCATTTCACAGCAGCAAACGACCAGTCCCTGGTTGTGGGAATTGCCGGCGGTTTTTGGGGCCTTGGTCTTCGCTTTTTCCTATCAACAATGGTTCCAGGCAGGCGGCGCCAAGGGCGGTATTTATACCCTCAATACCCTGCAGACGGTTTGCATGGTCTTTCTTTTCTTCAAGATGAGGGAGAACGGCTGGTTCATCAAGGCGTTCTTGCTGATGGGCTTCCTCTATGGTCTCAGCCTCGCCCATCATTGGCCGAATCAGTTGGTCATGGCACCCGCCTATCTTTGGTTCTTTTTAGCCAGTCAAAAAAGAGCGCCTCTAGGCGATATTCTTAGATCGATCCTCAGACCCTTCGATCTCGCCGAAAAGATCGGCAACATCATCTCGGCCTATGGATCGTTGAACATTATCCGGGCTTTCACGACCTTGTTGTTGTCCCTCTCGGTCTATCTATTTCTTCCTATCCGTGCGGTTCAAGATCCCATCGTCAACTGGTGGAATCCTCAAAACTATGAACGCCTTTGGGGGACGGTCATCCGAAAAGGGTATTTAGGCACAGGCGATGTTAAGGGACTGGTCACTTATGCCCGTAACCTGAACCGTTTCTGGGTTCACGCGCAACATCAGTTCGGCGGTCCTGTGGTTACTTTCCTAATATACGGTCTGGCGGTTTTTGGCTTTATCTGGCTCTGGAGGAAAAAACAATGGACGGACGCGCTAGGCTTCTTCTTTTTAGGTAGTGGAGTTTTTTGCGGGATCATCCTTTTTAACAACCCATTGGAGGGCTATCAATGGACCATCGATAACTTTTTCACCCCGGTTTTCCTGATGTTCGCCATCTTCGCGGCCATTGGTGTTTCGGGACTCTGCGAATGGTGCGCGCTGAATTGGTCCTCGCCGCAGATCCCGGCAATGGCTTCGGGTGTATTCCTCGGTTTCGCCCTGATGCCCCTGACTTTCAATTACATGATGAAAGACGTTTTGGTCGATGGTAAGGAGATCTTCCGGAGCGTGGATCAAAGCCGTTACGTAAGTTCGTACGATTACGGCGTGAACATGTATAAGTGCGTCAGCCGGGACGCGGTCATCATTTGTAACGGCGATATCGACATCCTACCTCTTTGGTATCTGCAGCATGTCGAGGGTAAGCGGAAGGAAGTGGCTGTATTTACGATGCAATTGATCGCCTATGATTGGTACCGTGAACGGCTCTTCAAACAATATCCTTTCCTGGCGGTCCCGACTGGGATAGACAATCGGCCTGAGACGGTGGTCCAGGCCATGATCGACCAACACGCCAACGATAGGGCTTTTTACTTCACGAATATCTTCACCGCGCAATGGATGCAGAAGGGGAACGCGGCGATCCCCACGGGTTTCCTCTGGCGCATCGTCAAAACCAAACACATGAACTATTCTTTCACCTCGGCGGAGATCAACAATTTTTGGGACAGTTTCCGTCTGCGCAATATGGAACCTTCCGACCGGGGCTATTGGGACGAGTATACGGACGTGATGAAGGACTCTTACGGTATCGGGTTCCACTACACGGGTTTCTTCGCCCTGATCAATAAGATGCCGGATATCGGGATATGGGGTTTTAACAACGCCCTCAAGTACCGCCAGTCCCAAACGCTTTCGGGTATTTATGCCATGCTGGGGGAGGCTTATTTGTCCTCCAATAATCCCCAGGCCGCGATCAATAATTACCAGAACGCGCTTCAACGAAGCGCTCAAGATCCTCATATTTTCGCCAGGATGGGGGACGCTTTTTTCATGATGAAGGATTATTCCAACGCCCAATCGGCCTACCGAACCGCCCTGAGTATTTTTCCCCAGGAAAGCAATGCCCTTGCCGGACTTGCCCAGATGGAAAAAGTGGCTCAGGATAAGGCGAAATAAGTTGTGAAGACCCGCAATATTTGTTTGATTGTCGAGTATGACGGCACGGCCTACTCGGGCTGGCAAAGACAAAATCAGATCGCGACCGTTCAGGGAACTCTGGAAGACCGGATCAAGCGGGTTTGCGGCCACGACGTGGATCTTTTGGTGGCAGGACGCACCGATGCCGGAGTCCATGGTCTTGGGCAGACGGCCAACTTTCTTACCAGCTCCAAACTTCCCGCGGGGAAAATTCAAAGCGTCTTGAACCATCTCTTGCCCCGCGACATCCGTATCGTTAAGGCTCGGGAAGTACCCGAAAATTTTCACGCCACCTATCACGCCAAGGCCAAGCTTTACCGCTATATCATCCGCAACACGAAGGATTACACGGTTTTTGACCGCAACACCTATCACCTCATCAGGCAAAAATTGAACGTGGGCACCATGAAGAAAGCCGCGAAGTTCCTTTTGGGGACCCACGATTTTTCGGCTTTTCGTGGCTCACTCGGCAAAAAAGCCAACCCCAAACGGACCCTCTCCAAGATCCAAATTCGAAAGAAGGGAAGCGACATCATCCTGGAATTCACAGGCGTTTCCTTTTTGCATCAGATGATCCGCATTTTGAGCGGTACGCTTTTATACGTGGGTTTAGGGAAGATGAAGCCTGAAGCCGTTAAAGAAATTTTAAGATCAAAAGATCGTCAAAAGGCAGGGCCTACTTTGCCTTCCTCTGGGTTGTTTTTGGTGAAAGTTTTTTATCCCAAGACTTTTCCGTCCGCGAAGAACTGGGGAAAGAGGGAGGAAGAATGAGGACGGGAAAGATCCTATACGCGTTGGGTGCTCTTGGTGTCCTGAGCGCTATCGGTGTATGTGGAGAGGAGCCGATCGCGGGAGCAATCCGCCAGGATTCCGTGAGATGGATAAAGGTGCTCATTCTTTATGGGTTCGCACCAGCGGCGGGGCTTCTGTTGGTTTTGGTCCGCTCTTGGATCGGGCAAAAAAACCGCACGCTCATGTATGTCGCTCATGGCGCGGCGTTACTTTCCATTTTCTGGCTTTTGCTCTGGTGTTTTGTCTGGCTCGCGATGATGACCAATATGGGTGAGAAGTCGGAGATGATGATCAAACACACCGCGTACCTTCACCTTTTTGGGGTCGGTTTTTCGATGGCGGGTTACGCGACGGGGTGGATGTCCCCGACGCTGGGCGAACGTTCGGGACGGTTCCTCATGACGGTCGCCTGGGCGGTCAGCTACATGGCCTGGTTCAATCTGTATCTGCAACCCACACTGCAATGGCTGTGGGCTCCCGCCATCGGCGGACTTTTAGCCGTATTAGGGGCTTATTTGATCTCTCGTCCTGTCCAACCCAAGGTTGAGACCGCTTCCTAACTGTCGTAGAATGATCCCTCTTTTCTAACTTAAAGGAACATCTGTGTACTCCTCATTGACCGAATTCATCCAATTCCTCGAAAAAAAAGGCGAACTCATCCGTATCAAGGATGAAGTCGACCCCGTTCTGGAAGTGACCGCGATCGCCGATAAAGTCTCCAAGTCTCCCCAGGGCGGCAAGGCGCTTTTGTTCGAGAAACCCAAGGGTAGTTCCTATCCTCTTCTCATCAACGCCTTCGGGTCTTACCAACGCATGAGTTGGGCGCTTGGTGTGGAAAACCTGGAAGAACACGCCGACTCTATTCGAGAATTGATGGAGCTGAAACCGCCCAAAGGTTTTGTTGAGAAAATCAAGCTCCTGCCGAAGCTCATGGACATCGCCAAGTTCCCACCGACGGAAGTATCCAAAGGCGCCTGTCAGGAAGTGGTGGAAACGAATCCCGATTTAACTACTCTCCCGGTTTTGAAATGCTGGCCCCAGGATGGCGGCCGGTTCATCACATTTCCCCTCGTTTACACGCAAGACCCGGAGACGGGCATCCGCAATATCGGCATGTACCGCATGCAGGTTTATGACGGCAAAACGACCGGCATGCATTGGCAGGTCCACCATGGCGGAGCATCCCATCACCGTAAAGCCGAGAGGGCGGGGAAACGATTGGAAGTGGCTGTGGCTTTGGGTGGCGATCCGGCCCTCACTTACGCGGCGACCGCGCCTTTGCCTGAGGGGATAGATGAACTTTTATTCGCCGGGTTTTTACGCAAGAAACCCGTGGAACTGGTCAAGTGCAAGACGGTGGGTCTGATGGTCCACGCTGACGCGGATTTTGTGTTGGAAGGTTATGTCGAGCCAGGCGAGCGCCGCACGGAGGGTCCTTTTGGGGACCATACAGGTTATTACAGTCTGGCGGATGAATACCCTGTCTTCCATATCACCTGCATTACCCGCCGCAAGGATCCTGTTTACATGACGACCATTGTGGGCAAACCGCCCATGGAAGACGGTTATCTAGGCAAGGCGACAGAACGTTTATTCCGCCCGCTGATGCAGAAGGTTCTGCCGGAGATCGTGGATATAGAACTGCCAGTGGAGGGTATTTTTCATAATTTGGCGATCGTTTCGATCGATAAGCAATATCCCATGCACGCCCGTAAGGTGATGTTCGCCCTGTGGGGGCTGGGGCAGATGATGCTCAACAAGGTCCTGGTGGTGGTGGATAAGGACACGAATGTGCATGACTATGGTCAGGTTTTATGGCGGGTCGGCAATTGCATGGATGCCAAACGGGATGTGGTGATCACCGAAGGGCCTTTAGATGTGCTGGTCCACACCTCGCCCATGTGGGGTTTTGGCGGCAAGATGGGGATCGACGCGACGAAAAAATGGAAAGAAGAAGGTTTCACCCGGGAATGGCCGGATGAGCTATCCATGAACCCTGAGGTTGAAGCTAAGGTGAAGCCGATATTAAAGAAGTATGGGTTGGTTTGAGTCATTTGGTTTGAAAGTGTGAAAGTGTGAAAGTGCGAAAGTTTAATTAACCCCGAGGAGTTCAATGTGAGTCAGAGTATTCAATCCATGTTCGGGCGTATCGCCGAGACTTACGACCAGGTCAATCACGCGGTTTCATTCAACCAGGATGTTCAGTGGCGTAAGGATTCGGTGAATCAATTGACCCGCGATGGGTTTGCTCCTAAGAAGACTCTCGATCTGTGCGCTGGTACAGGGGATTTCGCGCTGGCCTTAAAAGAAAAAGCCCCGGGTGTCCAGGTGGTATTGGCTGACTTCGCGAAGCCCATGCTGACTTTGGCCAAAGATAAGGTTAAAAGCCAAGTTGGTTTTGATTTTGTGGAAGCGGACGCCTTGAAATTGCCCTTTCAAGATATGACATTTGACACAGTGACCTGTGGGTTTGGTGTTCGGAACATGGATTCGCTGGAAGCCGGGGTGAAGGAGATTGCACGGGTGATGAAACCTGGCGGTAAAGTGGTCATTCTGGAATTTTTCAAACCGACGGGGCTTTTCGCGAAGTTCGCTTATGTTTTTTACATCGGGACCATCATGCCGATACGGGGCGGGGCCATTTCAAAAGACAAAGCGGCCTACGATTATTTACAACAAACCGCGAAGAACTTTGTGACGGTGAAAGAGTTCAAGGCGCTGATGGAAAAGAACGGTTTTAAAGACGTCACCATCGAAGCCCG
>CAYXYA010000042.1:0-10172 GCA_964469185.1 uncultured bacterium
GATCCCCAGCGTCGCGGCCGCCAGTACATCGGACAAATAATGGTGATATCCCTCCACCCGGGCTAGACAGGTGACCGTGCCCAGCAAATAAGCCGCCCCTCCGGCTTCCCAACCCCAATATTTCTGCACCACGGGCGCGAAACAAAAAGCCGTGATGGCATGGCCGGATGGAAAGGAATTCGCGCCGCCATCGGGTCTAGCGCGGCCCACCGTGTATTTAAGTCCTGTCACCAATAGAGTGGAATCGATCAAGGACTCCGCCGCGTCGCGGCTGAATTCTTGAAGCTTGGGGTCTTCAACAAGAGCGCCGATGGACCAGCTTCCCACAGCGCCAAAACCCTCCACCCATCCCTCGCCGTAAAAATTACCGAGGTCGAATAGGGGTTGGATATTCCAGCTTTGTAATTGGCCCGCCAGGCTGTTCTGCCCGTCCAGCCCGCCTAACGCAAAAGCGGTAGCTCCTGTTCCAATCCCTAAAACAGCGAGGTTATCCCGGAAGAATAAATGCGGAAGGTCGGAGAGAATCTTTTCAGGCAGATGCCCGATGGAGGTGTCGGGGTCGGAGGAACGATTTTCCTGGGCCGAGGCGGAAAAAGAAAAACCCAGCAGGATCAACCCCAGAGTGAATGAAAGAAGGGGGGGACGAAGACGTTTTAACAAACGCTGTCGTTCTCGTCGCCAGGCATGAACTTTTCATAAGCCCAAACACCCGTGAAGATGCCGATAACCGTGAAGATCGCGACCACCTTACCTTCACCTAATTGTGTCAACGCCGTCCCCGGACAGGTTCCCGCCAGGGCCCATCCCGCGCCGAAGATAAAAGCCCCGATGAGGCGGCTGGTCTTGAAGGTCATAGGCTGCCAATCCAGCGGCTGTTGGCTTATCGTGGGGACGTCCCAACGATGAAGCAGGAAAAGCCCTCCCGCGACCACCAGGATAGCCGTGCCGATAACACCATAGAGTTGGAAATCCCGGACGAGGAACATATCCACCATACTGTCGTAATCGGTCGCGCGGGCCTTGGAAAGAAAATATCCGAAAAGAACGCCGAAAAGGATGAAAGACCAAATGGAAGGGGACAAAACTTCCGTTGACGTCTGCCGGGTCTTGGTCACGACCGAAACCGAGAATTCATCCTGATTTTTTTTGGTTGCGGATCTTTTAAAAAGAGACATTGAACACCGCCTTGAAGAGGAAGTTGGTAACCAAAATGCCCGCGGTCAAAAAAGCCAGGGTCGCCAGGATGGACATCTTGCTGCCCAGGGATATTCCCATGATGCTGTTACCGCTAGTACAACCGCCCGCCCAACGGGCACCGAACCCAACGAGGGTGCCGCCGAGGAAAAGCCAAATGATCTTCATCCAAAGGGCGCCGTAAAGGATGGCGTCCAAGCGGCCGTAAAGCCAGGTCCAGTTCCAATGGCCGAGGTTCGCCAAAAACCCGCCTAGAGGTAATCCGATCAAGAACCACATTTTCCATGGATAAGTTTTGTGTTCTTTGTGGGTGACGACTGAACAGACGTTCACGAAACCGCCGGTGATCCCCAAACGCTTGCCGGTGAACCAGGCCAGGGCCAAAGCGGTCAACCCGATGCCCAACCCGGCAGACCACCAGGGCCAGGATTCCACGAAAAGAGCCTGCCGAAGATGTATCAAGAACATAGCCTCTCCTTTGTTTTGTCTCTTAGAACTTAAAGTCGCCAAATTTTTTACCCGTCACGCGTTCGTAAGCTTCCACGTATTTTTCGCGGGTCTTGGCGACGATCGCGTCGGGTAAAACGGGACCCGGCGGTGTTTTGTTCCAGTCCTTGAGAGTTTCCAGATAATCCCGCAAGAATTGCTTGTCGAAACTCTTCTGAGAAACGCCTTCTTTATATTCCGCCTTCGGCCAAAAGCGAGAGGAATCCGGCGTCATCACCTCATCGATCAAGATGAGCTTACCATCTAAAAGCCCGAACTCGAACTTGGTATCGGCGACGATGATACCCTTTGCGTCCGCCACATCCCGGCCCTTCTTATAGATGGCCAAGCTGATGTCTTTCACATTTTTGGCCAGCGCGTCGTCTTTGAGGACCTTTTTCATTTCCTCGAACGAGATGTTGATGTCATGCCCCTCTTCCGCCTTGGTCGAGGGGGTAAAGATAGGCTCGGCGATGCGGGAGGACTCGACAAGTCCCTTGGGCAATTCGATGCCGCAAACTTTCCCGGTCTTTTGGTACTCCTTGAGGCCCGATCCCGTCAAGTAGCCCCGCACGATGCATTCAGCGGGAAGAGGATTGGCTTTTTTGACGATCATGGAGCGGTTCTCGAGTTGATCTTTGGCTTTTTGGAAGGCTTCGGGCAAGGATGAGATATCAGTGGAGATCACGTGATTGGGAATAAAACTTTCGACTTGTTTGAACCAGTACATGGATATTTGATTGAGCACCACACCCTTGTCAGGGATTCCATTGGGCATGATGACGTCGAAAGCGGAGATGCGATCCGTCACGACGATGAGGAGTTTGTCTCCCAGGTCGTAGATATCCCGTACTTTGCCCCTTTTAGGAGCGGGAACACCGGGGATATTCGTCTGAAGAACAACAGCTGATTGGGTAACACTCATTTTTTTCTCCTAATGATTTTGTAACCATTTGACATATTTAGCGACCCCTTCTTCTATCGAAAGAAACGGTTCGGAATATCCCGCTTTCTTCATCTTGGTCATATCCGCCTGGGTGAAGTACTGATACCCGGCGCGGAATTTCTCCGGTGTGTCTATCCACTCGATATTAGGCTCTTTACCGATGGCCTTGAAAAGCGCTTTGGCCAGGTCCACGAAGGTTCGGGCTTGGCCAGTGCCGCAATTATAGATGCCCGAGGGCGGGTTCTTCTCCAGACAGAAGAGGACCAGTTTCACGATATCGTCCACGAAAACGAAGTCGCGCTTTTGTTCGCCGTCAGCGATGCCTTCTTTATGAGAACGAAAGAGGCTCATCTTGCCGGTCGTCTGGATCTGATGGAACCCGTGGAAGATCGGGGAGGCCATGCGTCCCTTGTGGTTCTCGTTCATGCCGTAAACGTTGAAGAATTTCAGGCCGTACCAGCGGGGCGGGGCGGTTTTTTGCTCCAAGGCCCACAGGTCGAACTCGTGCTTGCTCTTGCCGTAAACGTTGAGCGGTTTGTATTTGGGGATGTCGGCGTGGGCGTCCGAGTAACCCTCTTCCCCTCGCCCATAGGTGGCGCCGCTCGAGGCGTAAATGAGGGGTATCTTCTGCTCCGAACACCATTGCCAGAGTTTTTTGGTGTAGTCGGTGTTCATCTTCCGCATATAAGTCTCGTCGTGATTACCCGTATCGGTGCAGGCGCCCAGATGGATGACCGCGGTGATGTTCTTGAGTTTGGGCAGTTCGCCAAAAAGTTTTTCGCGGTCGATGAAAGGCAGGTGTTCCAATCCCTTGACGCAGCCGCGGGTCTTGGCGTATTCGGGTTTATCGACAAGGATCAGATCTGGTTGGCCCTTGTCCAAAAGAGTGTGGGCCGCGCTGGCGCCGATAAAACCGTAAGCGCCGGTGATCAATAGGCTCATATCGCGTCCTTAAAAGAGGATGGGTGCATTATAAACCAATCGACCCTTTGACATCTGGTCTGAAATAAAAAAAGCCTTCTCCTGTTCCCAGGAGAAGGCTTTGATACTGAACTTATATTTTAAAAGCTTACTTAGTCGCTGGAACCACCGGCATATCCGTCGCGGGAACAGCCGGAACTTCGGGAGCAGAAACCGGCACGACACCCGAGGGAGCGGCGGCGGCAGGCGCAACAGCGGCCGTAGCACCCGGTGCCTTCATGAACGTGTAAGGACGGACTGCCAGGGCCAACCACTTCGTTCCGCGCAAAGCCAAGGCCGCGTAAACATGGACTTGCATGTCAGGCGCCGCGGTCCCATCGGGGTTTTTCGCTCCCGAAACCGTTCCCGTAGCGTCCACCAAGGCAAAACCCGGAAGGACAAAGTGAACTTTGATATCCGTGAATTCTTGCGTGCTTCCCTTCATGATCTGAAGGTCCCCGGCTATCGCTTCCTCGACTTCAGCGCGTGTTGAGGCGGACTTGCCGAAAGGCGTGATGAGCGTTCCGTCCAACAACCAATGGGAAGCCATCGCCTTGGCGTCGCCGGCGTTCCAAGCTTCGGAGATCTCCTTAAAAACTTTCTTGATACCGGCTTCATCCCCGGCTTTCGCGGGCTTGGCTTTCTTCACCGCCGGCGCTTTGGGAACAGCGACTGGAGCGGCTTCATCAGCGGCAAAAACGGGAACGACCAACAACATCACCATGCTGGTAGCGGCTAAAAACTTCTTGATCATGATTCTTCTCCTTGAATTCTCCGGCGGCGTCCCAAAATTCGGATCGCTCGGCAAACCGGAAGCAACGACATTATCACCATCGCCCAAAGAACCGTCAACGCTCCCTTGAGCATGGCTTCTTTATAGACGTTCCAAGAGTTATACTTGTTCCATTCTTTATCGAGGTTTCCCTTGAAAAAAACCTTTACCTTTTGGGCTTTTTGTATCGTCACATGCCTCCTTTATGGAAACGCTTCGGCGGTGGCTTTTTTCACCGTGGAATGGACCAATGGCAAGGCCTGGTTCAAGACTCCCTCAGGGAAGCCCTTCCTCTCCATGGGCGTGAACGCTATCGCGGACCAGTCCATGCGCGCGCCCAATAGCCATTATTACGACCCGGTCAAGAATCAGTACAAGGACGATAAGAAGGCCTGGACCGCGAACGTCTTTTCCCGGTTGAAAAAATGGCACTTCAATACGGTCGGATGCTGGAGCGATCACGATCTGGAGCAAAAAAAATTCCCTTACACCACCCAGCTTTATATCGCGAGGGGCAACCCCTGGGACAACGTGCTCAACTCGGTTTTCGACGAGGCTTTTGAGAAGCGGGTGGTGGAAAACGCCCAAAAAGCCGAGAAGTATAAGAATGACCCCGACCTGATCGGGTACTTCCTGGATAACGAAATGCCCTGGTGGGGAAATTACGGATGGAACGCGGATGGACAGAAAACCTTGCTGGAACGATACGCCGCGGTCAATATCGAGGGCCCCAACAAGGACGCGTTGAAAAAATTCTTTGAGGACCGCTACGAGAAAGACATCGACCCGTTCAACGGCGTTTGGAACACGAATTTAAAGTCCTTCGACGAGCTGGACCGTCCTCTTTCCCTTGTCGCCAAGACCAAAAAACAAAAAGCCGACGCCAACGCCTGGGCAGGCGTAGTGGCCGAGCGTTATTTCTCTGTCGCCGTCAAGGCTTTGCGCGCGGTGGACCCGAACCATCTGATCCTGGGCATCCGTTTCGCGGGCGAGACGCCGTGGGAAGTCGTGGACGCCTGCGGTAAATACTGCGACGTGGTCTCGGTAAACGCTTATAACAAGTCCGGCAACGTGGACCAGGTCCTTCTGAACAACGTTTACGCAAAAACCAAAAGACCTATCCTCATCACCGAATATTCTTTTACAGCAAAAGAAAATCAAAGCGGCGACCCTAATACCCAGGGCGCTGATGTGCTGGTGCCGACCCAGGCGGACCGAGCCGAGCATCTGGACCGTTTCGTTCACCAGGCCTTGAACCTTCCCTATCTCGTGGGACTACATTGGTTCCAGTGGGCCGATGAGTCGCCGGAAGGCCGATTCGATGGTGAGAATTGTAATTACGGTCTAGTGGATATCAACGACAAGGACTATGCGCTCATCACCCAAAAACACACCGCGCTCAATTTGCTGGCGGACAGCTTGCACAAAACCGCTGTCAGTCCCCTGCCTGGGGAATTTTCCCCGCCGGGTGAAGCCGTTTACCGAAAAGCGGACGCGGGAGTCAAGGTCACGAACACCCGTTCTTTTCTAAAGATAGAACCTTCGGCGCCCGTTTCCACTTGGAGCGATCCCGGCAACACTTCGAAAGTGGAAGTCGATTTGTCCTCGGGAGTGGTGGCGGTTGATTTTAATTCGGGTTCAGGCATCGGCTGCGGCGTGAAGTGCTCCTCCAATGTCGAGCCCTTGGCCGCGCCAGGCGTAGTGGACTTGAGGGGCTACAACCTTTTGCAGTTCGAGGCTTTCATCCCCAAAGGCCTCCAGGTTGATGTTTTTCTGAGCGAATCAGGCAACAACGACCCCAATAGTTCTGACCATGCCGGCGTTCAAGGCGCCGATGGCGAGTCTTATACCTTTCCATCTTTAATGGGAACCGGCAAATGGGAGACTTTCCGTATCAACCTGGCCGATCTGGAACGCCGCACTTCCTGGGGCAACCAACAAGGCAATAACATTCTGGATCTGCAGGGATTGGCTAGCGTGGACTTTTCGATTTCCGCCAATCAAGGCTCGGGCAAAATACTCGTCAAAAACCTTCAGTTTCAGGTGAAGTAAAAACACGATTCCAGCGCATAATTTGTCATCCAGAGCGAAGCGAAGGATCTCTGTTTTGCTTGAAAAACATAGATTCTTCGTCACCTACGGTTCCTCAGAATGACATCTCGCTTACAGTCTTTTTAATTTAGGTTAAACCCGTTAATATGTCCGGCGCTTGGCCTTCACCCCTTTAAGGAGCAGGAAAACTTCATGACTTACAAATTGGGAACCAGTTATTTCTCCACCCGCATCCTCGAATACGTTGAAAAAGACCTGAAAGAGATCAAAAAACAGAATTGCAATTTCGTCCTTCATACCTTTGACGAGGTCGATCTTTACTACAACGTCGAGAACATGAAACGCATCACTGAATTGACCCACAAGATGGGCTTTCCGGTCTATTACACCCCTTGGGCCCTCGGCGGGGTTTTCGGCGGCGAATGTTTTTCCCGTTTCGTCATGCAGCACCCGGACTGCTGTCAGGTCCTTTCCACCGGCGAGAAGGTCGGTTTCGCCTGTCTGCGCCAACCCAAGTTCAGGGATTATGTGAAAACCTGGATCGAAGCCTGTTCTTATGCCGGTGGCGACGTTCTTTTCTGGGATGAACCCCACCTTTGGATCGCCGAATGGAACGACCGGCCCACGGATAAAGACGAGTTCTCCTGCCACTGTTCTCTCTGTCAAAAAGCCTTCAAGGCTCAATATAAGAAGGACTATCCAACTCGTTGGACGCACGAGGTCGAGGAGTTCCGTGACGCGATGTTGGTGGATTTCCTCAAGTTCGCGACCAGCACCACGAAAAAAGTGAATCCGAAGATCAAGAACGCGGTGTGCCTGCTTCCCAACGACAACCGCTGGCCAAACCCCATGTGGGAAAAACTGGCGAAATTGCCCGATGTGGATATTTTGGCGACCGATCCCTATTGGAAGCAGCGTCCCTTCGCAACCGGGGCCCGCGTACCTTTAGAAGGTTTCGTGGATACCTTCGCGCGCAAGATCGTGGACATCTCCAAGCGCAATCACAAGGAACCTCAGGGTTGGATCCAACTTTATGGTTTACGCAAACAGGATGAGCCTGATATCACCCAGGCTTTGAGCATGTGGGAAAAAGCGGGCGTGAAGAACATCGCCGCCTGGGGCTTTCGCGCCTGCGAGTCCTATTCCCTCTTGGCCAGTGAAAGACCGCAAGAGTGCTGGAAACGTATGGGTGATTACTACAAGAAGCTTTCGAAGAAAAAATAGGACTTTTAGGGGATAAAAAGAGGAGGAGGTCGTCGACAGTTATGTCGCTTAAGAACCTCCTTTTTCTATCGCTCATTAGCTTTTGGATATTCGAGCCATTCTTAGCTTTCACGGCCATGCCGAATCCTTCCAAACATGGGATCTGTTCTACTTGCGGCATGGAAGATACTTGCGATGAGGTTTGTTGCTGTGTGGGTGATTCCATGACTTTCTGCCGTCAGCACGCGCCCGGCCTTTACGCCGCCGGTTGCACCCCCGATCACGCTCGAAACCAGTTTTTTTCTCAAAGCCAGGCGCCTTATTTCATCCCGGTGCGATACCTGCTTGTTCGGCGAGACTCGATCCAACCCCTCGCGTCAAAATCCGCTTTTATCCCAACGCCGCCCCATTCGATCTTTTCCCCTCCTCCTGAATTGGAACATCTTTCTTAAAGAAAAGATGTCGATCTAAGCCGACCCTGCGGGGCTAGATCTTAAATTCAATTTCAAAGGAGAAATTATGAACCGACCTTTTAAACAACTTTTCGCTTTCTTGATCCTTAGTTTTGTCGCGCTTGATCTTTCCCCGGTCTACGCTTGTTCTGTTTGCGGCAGCGGTGATCCCCTGCAGGCTACCGGTACGACCCGTCCTATGCGGGACAATTGGTGGCTCAGTTTTGAGGCGGTCTATCTCACCGCCGTCGCTCAGAGCGATGACAATCCGCTTCAAACAGAAAATCTCATCCAAAAAACGTTGAATACCATTCTCACTTACAGTCCCACGAACAACTTAACCTTCGTGGGTATCGTTCCTTTCACCGAGAAAGATTGGGTTCTTTCCGCGGCCTCCGACGGGTCCGATCAGGCCGCTTTGGCCAATCCCATTGGTTTAGGGGATCTGAATCTGGGGCTCCGCTATTTTTTAATCGCGGAAGTAGATTTCTCCACCAAGATCAGTCAGAACTTTGCCATCACGGCGGGAACGACCATCCCTACGGGCGATGAAAACGCCGTGGATTCCAATGGAGATCGTTTTGACCAGCATGCCCAGCTGGGTACGGGCGAATGGGGGCCTTATGGCGGAATTTTTTATTCTATTTTGTTGGATGATTGGACTTTCAGCGCCAACTTCGACACTCTTTTTCACGCGGTGAACGCCTACCAATATCACTTCGGTACTTCATTCAATTGGGGGGCCCAAGCCATGTTGCGTTTCAACGATGCTTTCGCGTTGTCCCTGGGAACCGAGGGCCGTTACGCCGACCACGACACCTCGAATGAAGTTGTCCAAACCAATACAGGCGGAACGGTCATGGATATTACACCCGGCATTTCCTGGTCGCCGTTGGACGGTTGGGGTTTGTATAGCCGAGTGCAGATCCCGGTTATCACCGATCTTTTTGGATCTCAATCTGTGGGAGCTACTGCCATCCTCGGGTCGCAGTTTTTAATCGAATAGATTCAAAAAAAATAAGATTCCTGCATATTTTATGATGGGGCCAGGCAACCGGCTCCGCTTTTTGTTTATTGGTACAATGGTTCGAATCCTAGATGGCCAGGCGGTAATGAACTCGTTGAAATAGGAAGGTTAGAGTAAAACGGTTCGGGTCGAACTTTGGGAGGTGTAAAAATTGAGAACATTAATTCTGACATTTCTTTTAATTTCAACAAGTTGTACTGCTTGTGCCCAAGGTTATATTCCAACTTTTTCAATCCCTTCAGATATTCCCGATAATTATTGTGATGGGGCAAAAAAAATATTTTCGGCTTATGATTCTGGAAACTTTTCATACATCAAGAAAATTGCCTCTAAAAACAAAAAAGACCCATTCTTTTTTCCAACATGCATTTTACTAGAATATTCGGCGAAATTAATTTCAGAAAAAGAATTTGTCGAAGCATTTCCGGGTACTAAGGCTGAGAATTACATATTTGTTACTGCCATTTGGGGATGTGATCAACCCTGTAAAATATTTGGTAG
The DNA here is from genome assembly GCA_964469185.1 of uncultured bacterium. Classification (GTDB taxonomy): domain Bacteria; phylum Oederibacteriota; class Muellerivitia; order Muellerivitales; family Muellerivitaceae; genus CAYXYA01. The sequence goes on from CAYXYA010000042.1 coordinate 9,594, forward strand.
GGCGGGGGTTGGTCAGCCAATCTTTCCTTACTATGACGAGCTTTTTAAATTGATGGCAAAAGGCAACAGGCAAGCAATAAAAAAAGTATTGGATTCTGTTCCCTGGTCCGATGGTGAAGTGGCCGAAATGCTTCAAGATGCTGGATTCCTTCCTGACTTTTTTGCGGAACATGCCGATATCGTCTTGAAAAATCGGGATTTATTTCGAAAAAATTTTTATTTGGAAGGTTCAAATCAGGATGTGAAGGAAATTTGTCGAAAACTTACCCATATGAGAGAGGTGGTGTTGAAAAGTGATGGGGATGATGTGGCAAGAGCAGAGTTTTTAGGAATTATTGAAAATGAATTAAACACATACCAAAAGAGCAAATTCAATAAGGGTTTTCGTAAGAAAAATGCCTTCAAAATTGCCACTCCTGGAATGCAAACTGGAGTAAATACGCCCGAGACATCTCGGAAATAACGATTTACAAATCGTACTTAATGGGAACCGCCGGAGGAGAATTTTCTGGGAATGAAGTCGGAAAGTGGGAGTTAAGCGGGAACCTCTGAATTATAGATAGTATGAATGAGCCAGCA
>CAYXYA010000043.1:0-10165 GCA_964469185.1 uncultured bacterium
TTCAAGGGCGTGTTGGTCTACGTATGCGTGGCTTAATTTTTCGACGTCGCCGTTGGCGTATTGGTCAGGGTATTGGTAGTCGTATGAGTAGCTGTGTTAGTCGCAGTATTGACCATCGTATCCGTAGCGGTATTCGTCGCCGTTCGAGTCGCGGTACTGGTAGCGCTGTTAGTCGCTGTTGTCGTAACCGTATTTGTCGGAGTGTTCGTAGCCGTATTCGTGGCAGTTTGCGTGGAGGAATTAGTCGCCGTATTTGTCGAAGTTACGGTCGGAGTATTCGTAGATGTGTTCGTGGCGGTATTCGTCGCCGTTTTAGTTGATGTATCAGTCGCTGTGTTAGTCGCGGTCGCCGTAGCCGTATTTGTCGATGTAGCCGTAGCCGTCTGAGTCGCCGTATTCGTGGACGTATTTGTAGCTGTACCGGTCGAGGTATTCGTAGCCGTATTGATCTCTGTATCAGTCGGGGTATTTGTGGATGTCGCGGTCGGCGTATCCGTAGGTGAATTGGTCGGGGTATTTGTCGCTGTATAAGTGGGTGTCTTTGTCACAGTATCAGTCGAAGTATCCGTTGGAGTATTTGTTGCGGTGTCGGTCGCGGTATTCGTCGCCGTATCGGTCGTGGTGCCGGTCGCGCTGTTCGTGGAAGTATTCGTGGCCGTTTGGGTCGAAGTATCAGTCGCCGTATCGGTAGGCGTATTCGTAGGCGTATTGGTCGCGGTATTGGTCGGGGTCTGAGTAGGGGTGTTCGTCGCCGTATTGGTAGGTGTATTCGTAAAAGTATTCGTCGGACAAACGATGTCATACGCGATGCTTACCCAGGAATCGTTCGGATTACAGACCGAACCGGCGTATTTGACCGAACCGCAGCTATAAGTTCCGCCTACCAATAAGTAATCCGCCGGAGCTCCCGCTGGAACAATGACCGTTACCGCCGCGGTACCGGAAGCGGCTACGCTCACGTTATTAAATAAAGGACTCGCGGAAGAAGCCCCGAAAACGGTGTTGACGGATGTTCCGTTATAAGTCGCCACTCCTACCGTACTGCTTGAGGGAGATGAAACGCTATCAAAACCCACGGCAATATCAAGAGTACCGGGGTTATTGCTCCAACTGATGGTCACAGCAACACTTGTTCCTGAAGGTCCACAGATGGGATCGATCCCATCCACCGTAATGTAAAACGTACTGGGAGTATTAGTGGGAGTGCTAGTAACCGTATTCGTCGCCGTATTCGTGGCGGTATTCGTCGTTGTGTTGGTGGGGGTATTGGTCGAGGTATCGGTCGGTGTGTTCGTCGCCGTTTGGGTGGGCGTTTGTGTCGGCGTATTCGTCGGAGTTTGTGTCGCGGTCCCAGTGGAAGTGTTCGTGGGCGTACCGGTCGAAGTGTTGGTGGGCGTATTCGTCGCGGTGTTGTTGCATTGAGCGATCAAATAGACACCTGCCGCGTACCATTTGCTCGCGCCGGACGTGATGACATTGGTGACAGGCCCGCTGGCGACCGCGGCTTTGTCGGTAATGGCTCCAACGGCATCAGTTCCGGCAGAACCGGTCGTGCCGCTCGTTTCCAAAGTTCCCAGGACTTGCGTCACCGCCGTGGACCCATTACCGGCGTAGCCTGCCGCCTCCAGGTCGCCCGCGTTCACGGATCCCGAGATGATCGTCTCACCCGCGGAAGTGCCGGTCGTAGTGATCGCGGCACCGACCCCTCCCGATCCCGAGTACTGGGCCATGTTCACGATCCAGTTGGCGTTCCCCGCGGCCGCGGCCGTTAAAACAGTGACCGAAGACGTTGCCGTTGCCGCTTTTGTCGTCCAAATGAAAAGATTGGGATATCCCGCCGGCCCGATAAGACTGACCGCGTTGTTCCAAGCATTGCCTCCATTATCGGTCACCGAAGTCACGGCGAAGTTGGCCACGTTGTCACGGGTCGAAATCACGAGGACTGCCACATTCCCAGCGATGATGGCCTGAGAACCTGAAAGGGCGAGGGTGGTCCCGGTCTGGCTGGAGGGTGCGAGTTCTTTCGCGCTTCCGGTGACATATTGGACATTGGAACAACCCACGGGGGTGTTGGTGGGAGTGGCCGTGGCGCAGCTGGATTTCAGCTCAAGCGCACCTGCAAGCCACTCGGTGGAACCAGCGGTGACCGCGGAGGTCACGAACCCATAACCGACCGCCGTGCTATCGACCAAAGCCGTGTCGGCTTGGGTCCCAGCGGTTCCCGTGGTGGCGCTAGTCCTTAAGGTCCCGGTCGTTTGAGTGACAGCGGTCGTCCCGTTGCCGCCAAAACCCGCCACGATCATGTCGCCATCATTGACCTGACCCGAAACGATCGTTTCCCCGGCGGAAGTCCCGATATTCGTGATCCAGCTATTCCCCAACCCGGAACTGCCGGAATATTGTCCCACGCTGATGGTCCAATTGCCGGTCATATTGGCTTTGACCGTCACTGAATTCGCGTTCGCCGCCGCGTGCACATGCCATATGAATAAGCTGGGCTCTCCGGCGGCTCCACTGTTGATGCTCACGGGATTCGAATAAACGTTGCCGCCGTTGTCGGACACGGCGGTCACCGCCATGGAGATGTTATCCCTGGTCGCCGCGACAATGACCACGTCTTGCCCCGCGAGAATACTTTGCGCGCCCGAAAGAGCTTGAGTGATCGCCGCAGCCGCGGAAGCGACGGAAAAATCACTGCCAGCCACATGGGTAACAGGACATGCCGCCTGGGAATTTGAAACACCAAAAAAAGCGAGAATTAAAACCGTCGGGAGGAATGATCTGGCTTTCCGGGGATTTAATGAAATGCCGGCTAAGAAAGAAAGGAAATATTGAAGTGCGTTGATATGAAAATTTTTCACAAAACCCTGAATCAATTGAATTTTTAACGGGTCGTCTTCAAACGACCTCATTTTTCCTAACCAAGGAAAACGGTAAACAAATACCAAATCGAAGGAAATTGTATCAAATTATCGTCAGATTGCAAGTTTGCCAGACCACAAAACATGAAAAATAACCTGAATATCGTCAATATTTTGAATTGAACTAGTTATAAAGACCATTGTCATCGTGATGACATGGGTTTTGAAGCGCTTAATTTTATGCAGTTAACTTCGCGGAAAGATGATTCAGGGAATAACTTTGTTGAGGGGATACTCCACAATGCCTTCGGCGCCGGCGTCTTTGAGTTTCGGCACGATCTCGCGCACGATGCGCTCATCGACCACCGTGTCCACAGCCACCCAGTTCTTATCGTACATCTCGGCGATGGTAGGTGAATTCAAGGCGGGTAATATTTTCATGACCTTCTCTAAATTTTTGCGGGACACGTTCATCTTAAGCCCGACTTTTTCTTCAGCGGCCAAAGCTCCCTGAAGGAGCAGGCAAAGATTCTCGATCTTCTTTTTCTTCCAGCCGTCTTTCCACGAATCTTTGTTCACAATAACTACTGTGGATGATTCCATCACCGTTTCAAGAATGACCAAGTTATTGGCCCGCAAGGAAGACCCCGTCTCCGTCACTTCGATGATCGCGTCCGCCAACTCGGGCGGCTTGGCTTCGGTCGCTCCCCACGAAAATTCCACGTTAGCCGTAACCCCATTTTTTTTGAGATATTCCCTGGAAACATTGACCAATTCGGTGGCGATCCTTTTGCCCTGCAGGTCTTTCACGGACTTGATCTTGGAGTTGGCCGGTACAGCTAAAACCCAGCGCACGGGTTTCAATCCCTGTTTGGCGTAGATCAACTCGGCGACTTCTTGCACCTTTGAGCCGCTTTCCTTGACCCAATCCCGTCCCGTAATACCCACGTCCAACAAACCGTCCTCAACGTAGCGGCTCATTTCCTGGGCGCGGATCAACATGGGTTTCATCTCCGCGTCGTCGATGTTGGGAAAATAAGAACGTGAGGTCGAGGAGATCTTGTACCCCGCCTTGGCGAACAAATGAATGGTGGATTCCTGAAGACTGCCTTTGGGTAATCCCAGCTTTAATAGATTGGCCATAACGTTCCTCACGAAGTGATAAAAGTGTCCCTATTTAACAGCCTGAAAGGGGCTTTGGCAAGGTTGCTTCCTGGGTCGAGGCCTCCAGCCGAGATACATGGTTTGGAAGAGCCCGATTCATATATGAAAAATCGGGCACCCCTGAAAAATGAAAGGAGAAACCCTTAATATTGGCTGAAAGCTAGGCTAGACTACTTCCTTTCAAATCCATAACTTAGGAAATCATGGAAACCGCCGTTAATTTTTACAACTACACCCGCGACGAACTCACTCAGCTCGTCACCGATTGGGGTCTGCCCCGCCACAATGGCCAGCAGATCTTCCAATGGCTCTATAAGAAGAAGGCTAACACTTTCGAGTCGATGACCGACCTTTCAAAGAGCCTGCGGGAAGAACTGGCCGCCAAAGCCACTCTTTCTACCTTTAAACTTCACACCAAGCAGGTTTCGCAGGACGGCACCATCAAATACCTTTGGGAGCTCTATTCCGAGGACCCTTCGAGCGCCTCAGGGCAGGCCGCCACAGTCGAAAGCGTCTTGATCCCTATGGCCCGAGATGAGGAAGGCGACGCTGGGCACTATACCGCCTGTCTTTCTACCCAGGCGGGATGCCGGATGAAATGCACCTTCTGCGCCACCGGCGTTCCCAAATTCAAACGCAACCTGACGACCGCCGAGATCGTCAGCCAGATCCTGTTCATGGAGCAGGACTCGGGTACCCATTTCACCAATGTGGTCGTCATGGGCATGGGCGAACCCATGGACAATTACGAGAACACCCAAAAAGCCATGCGCATCTTGCACGACCCCGAGGGCTTGGGTCTTGGCCGCCGCCGCATGACCGTTTCAACCTCAGGCCTGATCGACCAGATGACCCGTTTCATTAAAGATGATTGGCCGGTTTCCCTCGCGGTTTCCCTGCATAGCGCCGACCCTGAGATACGAAGCCAGCTGATGCCCATCAATAATTCCAACCCCCTGGATAAACTTTGGAAAGTCATGAGGGACTTCAGTTATAAACGGCGGCTGCCCATTACCCTGGAATATATCCTATTAAAGGACGTCAACGACCGGCCTGAGGACGCCCAAAAGCTCGCGTCCTATTGCAAAGATCTGCTTTGCAAAGTGAACCTTATCCGCTATAACCCGGTACCAACCCTTCCTTTTAACGCCCCCTCGGAAGAGCGGGTGCTGGCTTTCCGGGAAGACCTCAAAAAAAGAGGGATGAAAGTATTTTTACGGGAACGCAAGGGAGTGGACATCGCCGCCGCTTGCGGCCAATTGGGTTTTAAAAATGATTGATCCCTTCAAAAAAATTCAACTGACTCCCGACGAGGAGGCCCTGCTCCGCCGGGCCGGAACGCTCTTGGCCGCGTTCACCATCGTCACCCTTTTCGCCGGATTTATTTCCATGAACATCATGGAAAAGCGGCTGCCCATGATCGTTCCCAAGGTGATCGGCATGGATCAAGCCCAGGCTGAAAAGGCCCTTTCAACCAAGGGGCTGAGATTGAAAGTCGGTCGGACAATATTCGACGACAAAGTCCCTGCGGGTCTGATAAGTGCACAAGATCCAAAAGCCAACGGTTATGTCAAAAGAGGCGAAACGGTGGAAATCACCTTGAGCAAGGGCAGCCCCAAAGTGAAAGTACCCGCGGTCTCCAGTTTGTCGCTCGCGGAAGCCCAGATCAATTTATCGGGCGTTCACCTTCGAGCGGGCCGCCAAACCCTCATTTCTTCCGCGGAATCGCGCAATACCGTCCTGGGTCAATTCCCGGATCCGGATGAGTTGGTCGAATCCGCCAGCGAGGTGGACCTGCTGATCTCCGCCGGCCCCACCAGCCCCTCGTTCATCATGCCGGATCTTCAATATCAGCCGCTTGAGAAAGTTTTCAAAACACTCCGTCCCGCCGGCATCAACATCGAAAAGATCACCCGTGAAGTGCATGACGACCTGGACTCGGAAACCGTCATCACGCAGAACCCTCTCCCCGGGACGAATATCCAAAACAAGGACAGTGTTTCCTTCGTCGTCAGCGCCAAGAGTTCCGACTCCAGCCTGAAGGCCCGCTACTCGAAGATCGTGTTCGACATGCCTTTAGGCAATCCCAAGCGCCTTCAGATCGACGTTTTTGACAACACCGGTACACGGACGATCTATAACAAGATGGAGTCACCCCGGAGTCACGTGGAGACGGGCGCCAGCGTCACCGGCAAAGCCTTCGCGGAGATCTACCTCAACCAGCAGTTCGTTGAAGAATTACCCATCGATTAAATCCGCCGGATAAAAAAACCCTATACAAAACATGAAAATGAAAAAAATATTTAAAACCAACGGCCAGGCCTCCGTCGAATATCTTTTGACCCTCACGGCCGTTTTCATCGCCTTCGCGGGCGCCTCGGTCTTTTTCTCGAAACAGGTGGACCGGTACCTTTCGTTCTTATTCGAGATGATCACCCTGCCCTTTTGAATCCGCCATAAAACGACCATCGCATTTTTGTCATCTCTTTTATTCCCCACTAAATAAATCTTTATAAAAAACAACACATACCTGAAAATATCGGGCGTCCTGACAGTAATTAAAGACATCATCGGAGAACGATTGAATTCAACACTCTTCGCGCGGACAAAACATGACCGCGGACAAGCCGCCATTGAATTCGTCTTGATCGCGCCGCTATTGTTCTTCATCTTTTTCGCGGTCATCCAAGCCGCTTATACCGCTTATGTTTCCTTCGCCGTTCAACGCGCCGCGCTGGCGGTCGCACGAGCCGCCTCCCTGAACACACCAACCTCCACGGATCCCGCTGCGTTCCAAACCCAACTCGCCCTTTCCTTGTTGCCCTTGGTCCGCTTGAACCCTAAAACCCTGCCCGCCATTTTGGCCAGTCAAACCACACTTTCCTGTTCGGAGGACCTTAAGGAAGTCGTTGTGCGAGTCCGTTATCCCATGCCGATCTTGGTTCCCATGATGGGGAGAATATTGGGAACGCCTTTCCTGCCGGCATCAAGCAGCAACCAAACTTCCGCGTTCCAGTCCATTATCTCCCTTTTGAACATCTCGATCCCCGATCCGTCTTCCATCGCGCCGTCCTCGGTTTTTTGGGTTACCTACGAAGCTTCAACATTCAACGAGGGTTATATAAAGACCTCAAGGTTCTCCCCCCTATGAAAAGCTGGAGGCACTTTTGCCGGAAACCATTAGGACAGGTCTTGCTCGCCACATTGTTCTTTTGTTTTATCTTCGCGGCGCTTTTTGTCGGTTTATATAAAGCTGGCACCGCCTATCTTCTCAAGGAAAGATCCCGGGTCGCGACTAATATGACCGCGCTCACGGCCGGAGCGGTCTACGCCAACGGCCTTCAGCAAGTGCGCTACGCGAATACGGTATTGATGGTCCTGGTGGGGATCGACGCCGCTAAGGTCGCGGCGGCCATGGCTCCTTTCGTAGAACTACCGCCGCCATTGGACGCGGGTGCCATTCCCGCCGCTCAAACCGCGGACCTGAAAAACTTCCGCACACCCTTTCAAGATCTCCTCAAAGTCATTTTCGGCATCGATCAACCCTTCCCCGGCGCCTATCCAATGCTGATCGAGGGACAAACCATCGGGACCTCCAGTGAGAACCAGTTGTCCATGGCGCCATTTTACCTCTACAACTATGAGACCGCCGATACCGCGAACGGGGCCGTTCTGCCCAACATGGCCCTGCGTTTTCGAAAAGGGTCCGAGTTGATGCCGACCCAGCCCAAGGATTCCTATTCCCTTCTGCATGATGGAGAAAGACATTACTTTTCTTCTGACCAGGTGGAGCCCGCGCGCAACCCCCGCTTCCCTCATCAAATGCGCGTTAAAAAGACCTTCTCCCGGCTATTCGGGGGCATGTGGGTCAGGCACGAAAAAAACGCGGCAGGCGCTGGACTCGCCCAACTTTTTGGCGTTTCTTTTTCTGAGTCATTCTTCAAGACCGTCAAAGAATTCATGGATCAATTCAAACTAGATGTTATCGACAGGGACGACCCGCCCTGTCACACCTTCGCGTTACTGAGCGTCCTGAAGGGACATTTAGGGAACCAGGAAAAGGATTTTTATCAAACCGCGGAGGTCCGTGTGGACGTAGATGGACTGGCGGGCTGGGACGCGTTGAAACCCATTGATGTTTCACTGGAGAAAGTGGATCTATCGGTCTTTCCAGTCTTAAGCAACGGGCTTAACCACCTTTCAAACAGTTCGGGGTCGAAGCCCGTCTTAAAAAACTCCGAAATTTTGGGCGGGTTGTGATCATGATGAGAATTCTCCAACGTCCCAAAGGACAGGCTTTAGCGGAAATGATCATCTCCATCCCTCTGTTATTCTTATTGGCCGCGGGTATGATCCAATTCACCCTTCTTTTTCTTTCCTACATCCAATTCGAGCACGCCTGCGGCGAGGCGGCCCGGCAGTATTCCGCGGGAATGATCAGCAAAGGATCCCTGGGACCCCAAATCACCCGGGAATTGGGAAACTACTCCCGCTTTTTCGATATTGATTCCCTGAGCGTCGCCATCCTGTCTCCCTCTTCACCAACTGGCACTTTGGATGAAACGAGGAATAGCATGGGAAATATCCCAGCGGTTCAATGGGGGTTTAATTACGACGGGGCCAAGTGGAAAGTGTCCGTTCAATTCAAGTCCCCATTATTTTTCAAACTCATCTTCCCGCGAGGCGTACCTTTCAGTACCACCCTGCAGGTCTATCGGTATCCCGCATGAGCCCCATTAAAAAATACAAATGGTTTTGGATGACGATCGGTTTTTGGTTTTCCTTGAGCGCGGTCAGCGCTTAGGCTCTTATTTTCTCGCCCTTGCGCCTTAGCTCTACCCGGATCACCGAATTCTCCGCAACGGTCAACGGCGCGGTCGAGACCAACCAGGTTTTGGTCGCCGCCGCGCCATTGGACGCGAACCTCGAGACCCTGACAAAAGAATGGAAGGAAGCGGATTGGAAGCCATTAGCACGAAACTTTAACATCGTGAACGCTTTTCTGAACACGCCCAGAACCTATCGGCCTTATCTTGACCGGGTGGTCCAATTGCGCCTCTTCCAAAACAAGGACCGTTTGAGGCTTTTGGGATTGCTCAACGACGCGAGTGGTCATCAAACTTATCAGTGGATCGCGGAGATCCCAAAGAAGATCCTCGACCCTCAGGACCCCGCCTCGGTCGATTTTGCCCTCACCCCCCCTGCCGGCGCCTCGGACATCATCAACGTCAAAATGGAAAAAATGGAGGTCTGCGTTTGGTCCATGCCGCGCGCGCGTGATTTTCAAACCGTTTACTTAAGCCAAGGGTTCAGCGGAAAGACTTGGTCCGATCGAAACGAGGGATCGGTCTACGTTCTTCAAAAGGGAACGGTAAAATTAATGGCGGTGGTCAAGAAAAACGCCGGCCAGAGCCGTATTTCTTTGGTCAAGTTACCGACACACCCTTAGTCTCCTATCTTGAAAAACCTGAACCCTGGCGCTCTTTTTGATAACATACGCCTTGGCGGTTCATCGAATTCGAAGGATCAACATGAAACCCATTCAAGTCTCGGCCTCCATTCTCTCGGCTGATTTCGGCCATTTACTGGAACATTCCTTGAAAGCTATCGAAGCCGGCGCGGACATGCTCCATATGGACGTTATGGACGGCCACTTCGTGCCCAACATCACCTTCGGCGCCCCCATCATCGCCGGGCTCAAGGACAAGGTGAAGGTCCCGCTCGACAGCCACCTGATGATCACCGACGCCAACAAGTACATCCCCGATTTCGCCAAGGCCGGCTCGAGCTATCTTTTGTTCCACCAGGAAGCTGTCGCCGACCCCTCCGAGACCATTCGTATCATCCGCAAGAACGGCGCCAAGCCGGGCATGGTGATCAACCCCACCACTTCGGAGGAAACCCTCAAACCCTTCGCCAAGGATCTCGAATACGTTCTTTTTATGACGGTCTGGCCGGGTTTTTCGGGCCAATCCTTCATCCCCGATGTCGTGCCCAAGATCGCCCGTTTTTCCAAGTGGGCCGCACAACAAGGCCTCGACCTGCATATCGCCGTGGATGGCGGCATCTCACCCAAAACCGCCCCGCAAGTGCTGGAAGCGGGCGCCAATCTTCTGATCGCCGCCACCGCCATCTTCAAG
>CAYXYA010000044.1:0-10125 GCA_964469185.1 uncultured bacterium
AACACGAAAGATCCCAAGTCGCCTTATTTTCAAACCACTCAATGGGTGAAAAAAACATCGGCCAAACAATTTGCCAAGGGCAGGCCTGCTTTGGAAATCGCGGAGTTGATCGGGAGAGTTTTGAGACAATCTCCCATGAAGCCGGTTTACCTGGCGGGGCCGGACGCCAAGATGATGGCATTCCTCAAGTGGCTGCTGCCGGATTTTGCTTTTGAGGGGTTAATGAAGCTGATGATCCCCTGGAGCCGATTTCCGAACAAAAGGGATGTTTAGAAATGGCTTATTACAATTCAGAAACCATTATCGAATTAAAGTCCGAATTGTCTTCTATAACGCAAAGACGGGTTAAATTACTTCACGAATTTTCTGATTTGTTTAAACTCTTAAAAGATGAACGCGCCAAAGAATATTTGTTCCATGGCGCATCTAGAAGGTTGGGTATCATCGAGCATTGTATTTATAATATTTTTTTTATTTTTCCATTGGAAAGAGAAAAGCTTCTTGATGTCGAAGAATTGAAAGATGTTGATATTAATTTACATTCGTTTTTCATAAATATTTATGGTTTTTTGGACAACTTAGCTTGGGTGGTTCTTTATGAAAAGAATGTAGAAATAGAGCCTAGGGACGTTGGCCTGTTTTACAAAAAAACCAAGAAATACTTCTCTTTGCCATTCAGAGAGTATTTAGAATCAACGCCAGTAAAGACATGGCACGAAACATATTTGAAAAATTACCGAGACACCTTATCGCATCGAATTCCGGTTTATGTTCCCCCTAAATTTTTAACACCAGATCAAGTGAGCCAGGAAGAAAACATCTCGAAAAGGATTGATGAAAGCTATGGATTGGGGGACATCGTTGCTGCGGGGATGCTATCAACGGAGTGCGAGAAAATAGGAAGCGTCGCCCCAGTATTCAGGCATTCGATTCGCGAAAGCGGTGGTCTTGTTTTACATCCTCAAATTATTGCTGATTTCAAAACGATCGAACAAATAGGGGAAAAATATTTCGAAATGTTTAAAGTTAAGGGATTCGTGTGAGGCGCAAAAGAACGGCCCTTCTTTATCTTCGAAATGAAACCATTTATTACATTTATCGCCAAACAAATAGGGTCGCGGATATGTACAACTGTAAGATAAAGCCGGTTATGTTTTGGAGTTATTTTCCAAGCGAAGGAGTTTTATGAAAGTTTTTATATTTGGCGCAGGAGCTACTGCTGGTTCTTTTCTTGGTAAATTGGGTCCTGGAGCACCTTTGGTTAATGATTTATTCAAAGATCCTTGGATGAGTGGTTACTCTCAATTGATAACCAAAGATAATAATTACCAAATGGCTGTTGAAATATTTAGTTCAGAAGATAAACGATTGTTAAAAAATGTAAGTGATGTAGAGGATTGGTTGACTAAAAAATGGAATGAATCTCCATTATGGGTAGAAGCTCGTCGAAAATCCGAAGAGGCTTTTTTTGGAAGAATAACCTTTTATATTTGGAATTTGATGCAAAAAATTTCTAGAGAGTTTAATGGTGAAAACGCTTATCAAGTTTTGGTTAAAAGACTAAACGAGTTTAATGTTAATTATGGTTTTATTTCTTTTAACTATGACACGCTTTTAGATCAAGCAGTTTCTATAAATGGTGGTAATCTCCTCAACTTTTCCGACTATAGAAAAAATCGATTAATAAAACCTCATGGATCGATAAATTGGTTTTTGGATAGACGAAATACAGATCCTTATGTTAATCAAGAAAACGTTTTCGATATTCGTGTGCGATACAACATGGCGTCTAATAGCATGTTTAACGATGTAAAACAAAATGCATATTTAACCCAAAGCATTTACCATCCGTTTCACCGAGATTTAGACGATATTTCTCATATTTTCTTAAAGAACGGAGGACATTTTGCTTGTCCTCTTTTGTTTTTTCCTATGACGTCCAAACTTCATGAAATTCACAAGTTTTTTGTTGGTGAGATTATTACTCCTGGAATCGAATTAATTCAAAAGGCCACTTCAGTATTTCTTATTGGTTACCAGGCAAAAGACGAACTTGTTATTGAAATGTTAAAAAATGTTAATCCGGAAACACGCTTGTATGTTGTTGATAGAGACAGTGGGCAGGCTAAATCGATTGCGGATAGAGTCATGGCACGGGTGCCAAATTTGAAATATTTAAGTTTGACCGACAAAGGTTTTTTAAATTTTTCCAATGGATTTGAAATAAAAAAAGAAACTGGTGAGTTGGTTTTTGATCATCAAAGCGCTCCCTGATTCTTTGTTATTGGCAAACGAACAGAGTCGCGGATAAAGGCGCCAGGGAATAGCTGAATTCGTTTTGACTTAAGGCGGGCGCCAACTCCGGTTTGATCGGTCTGATATTCGGCGAGCGTCCATCCAGCAGATAAGACGAGAATGTTTTGTATTCGTTCTTTCCCCCGATCTTGAATTTCCCATTGATCGGGTCTTTTTGGTTTTTATTGAGTACCAAGACCCATAGTGTTCCCGGTTGTTTAACGCTGGTGAAAGCGTAAATGGAAGTTTGGGTCAGGTCCTCGCTGGCAGCGGACACGGCGGTTTCTCCCACCGCGCCATGAGCGTTGTCATAGTTACGGTAGAGCTTGAGGGCGGCCTTGTTGTAGGACTTGAGCTCCCCGAAATAATTCGACATAAAAATATCGTTCTTGCCCATGATGCCCAGCGCGTCGGCCTGGGCTAGGCCTCCGGAAATGTGGTCGCCCGCGCCGTAATCGTATTCTGTGAAAGCCAGCTTGGTGCCGGGATAGCGCTTGTCGATCTTTTCCCGCAGCCAGGGGATGAGCTGGAGGGGTTGACCCCAACTCTTCGCGACCCAACTTGTTTCCACGTAGCCCGGGTCCCAAAGACTGCGGGGAGCCTGCAGGCGGGCCTCAACGCACGCGGGTGAGACGTCCTTGCTCGTGATCCTTTTTCCGTTGCCCTGCGCTTCGGGATACCAGTGGACGTCGAGAACGTGCAAAAGCCGTTGATGGTGCCGCTGTTCAAGGGTTTTCATTTGATCCAAATAAAAATCCAAAAAAGTCCCCATGCCCCTGTTGGCTTCCTCGCTGTCGGGCGCGTCTTGAAGGGTCAAGAATCCCTTCCACCCATAGTTCGCGGGACCGAAGATCATGGCGGACGGGTCCACGCTGAGAATGGAGGATGCCAAAGATTCGCTTCGGTCCATCAACTCCTTGTAGGTCAGCTTCGCGGGGTGAAGACGCAGATGCGTCTCGCACCAAAGATCTGGTTCATTATCCAGGGAATAGAATTTGACGCCGCCTTTGGCCGCGGGTTGGAATTTTTGCTTGAGGAAATTCACGAATTCGTCCTCGTAAACCACGGGGCTATTGGGGCTGGGTTTCAGGGTATAAGGACCTTTTTTACGGAAGGCGGTGGGTTTCCAGCGCTTGCTGGGGGCGGTCTCGGTTTCCAGGACGAGGCCATCCTTGTCCGCCGCGACAAAACCCGCCATCGGGACGGTGATGAGGGAATCCGCGCCAGCTTTTTGGCTGGCCTCGATGAAATTGACCGCTATCGCGCCGGGTTCCCCGCAATTGGTGTAGTGGATCTCGCCGTCGCAAAGCCAGTTGTCGCTCGAATGTTTCCAATCGTCGCCCGCGTTGGAGGCGTTCGTCACCCAGTTGCAGCCGGTCAAACGGTTGCCGCCCAAACGTCGGACGGTCGCGCCGGTATCGGAAGGGTCCTGGGCGTTCAAGCCGTAAACATAGGGGCTGATGGGGCCGATCACCCTGTCAGGCAGGATAAGAAAGTGTACTTCTCCCGCGAAGCAAGGAATGGCGCTCAAAAGAAAAAAGATCAAAACGTAGACCATTCATCCTCCGATCAATAAAGGCTATTCGCCCGGCGTTCGCCCAAAATGTGGTGATCCTTCTGCTGAACCGCTTGGTTCAATTTGTCCTGATAGGTCGAATAAAACGACTCTTTGAGCGGGGCGTGGACCCAGAGATAACCCGCCTGGAACATCAAGACCGATCCCAGAAAAACCCAGGTAAAGATCCGGCCCCAGGAACGGGTATAGCACTGTTCCCATATATAGAGGGAGTAGATCATCACGACTGGCAGCATCTCGTAAAAAGTGTTGGCGTTCGGGTCTTTCGCCGTAAAAAGCAAGGCGCTATAAACCAAAAGGAAGGTCGCGCCCAAAAAGAGGCGCAGAGAGTTCCAATCGCGTCGCGGATCGCGGGGGTTGAACAGGAAACCGAACAAGATCAAGACCTGTAGGATGCCGAAGTACCAAAGGAAAAATCCCGGAAGGAGGAACCAATGCTGAGCCAGGAACTGCGCCCGGTCGTGTGTATGCAAGCCGATAAAGCGGGGCATCTCAAAACTCGCTAGGGCGAAGAACTGCGCCAGGGTGGTGAAGACCATTTTAAGGTTGTGGGGATTGAAACTCGGTGAGAGGCCTGAGACATCCCGGAAGAAATGATAATTATCCTGGAGAAAGGTGGGGATGATCAAAGGGGCGAGAGGCAGGGCGCCCAACAGGAAAAAAAGAGGCGCGGTGAGTTTCCTGGAAGTTTTCCACTGAAAATAAAAAGAAGCGGCCATGAATGGCGGAAGCAGTACCCAGGTACCGTGAAGCTGCATATTCCAGAGGACGGTGAACCCCATCAGCGTGTTAGCGACGGTCAGAGACATCCACCTCAAACTCAAGGCGGGAACGGATTCCATGAAAGCCACGAAGAAAAAGCAGGCTCCCGCCAAAGTGTAGGAGAGATTGAGCATTCCGCAGGAGTAGTGGAGGCACCAAGGAGCGGTCAAGACCCAGGAAAAGATGAACCAGGGCGAAAGCTTGGGCAGGCGTTTGGAAGCGTACCAAGCCAGGAAGGAGAGGCCTCCCAGGGAGATCAGGTTCAATAAAAAGAAAGGGGAAAGAGGGGAGGGCCATAAACGCAGAGGGGCCCCGATCAAGAGAGCCTGAAGGGCGCCGGGGTTCTGGGTCAGCAGGGCAAGGTTCTCGGGGGGAGCGACCACGTCGTTGCCGTAATAAGGCCAAGCGCCCGTGGCGTAGTACTTCAAGCCGAGTAGATAGGTTTGAACCTCGTCGATCAAAGGTTGAAGCGAAGGCGCGTAGAGACCGAATGCGAGACGAAAACTAAAAGCCGTGAGGGCGAAAAGAAGGATGAGGATCCACGGAGCCGGGCCGGTCTTGGACCTCAATGGTTTTTTCGTGATGGGCATAGAGGCAGTATTATAATGAACCGCGAATCACTTGGCGACGCGGTCAGTCCAGTTTGTGGGAAAAATCCGGTTTGAAGAGGCCTTTTTGAAAAAATTCCACCCCCAATGGATTTCCATCCCGCTCTTCGTTTTGGCGGCCTTTTCGCTCAGGTTGGGATTCGGGCTTTACGCCAGCCCTGTCCAGCCCATCCGCGATGAGATCCAAACCTATCTGCTGGGCCTCAAATATTACGCCACCAACGCCTGGCCTTATTACGGCAACGACGTGGTGGAGCCGACCACGCTCCACTTGAAAGTACTGACCCAGAACCCAGGCGCCCTTCAGGCTCTCTTGATCGGGGCCCCTCTGCGCTTGTGGCCTTCACCTGTCTCGCCCTTTATCCTCATCAACATTCTTTCAATGGCGGGATATGCTTTCCTCGCCTGGTACGCTTGCAAACGCCTGCCCAAGCTTTCGCCCTGGTTCATCTTTCCCTGGATGATGGCGGCGCCCTGGTGTCTTCACTATTCCACCAGCATGTTGAACCTGTCCTATACCATCGCGGGAGCCTGCTTTTTCTTTGTCGCCTTCATGGAGTCCATTCCCGCGCTGAGTTTGGGATGGATGCCTCTGCGGACCGCTAACCTCTTGATGGGTTTCACCGCTTTTTGGCATATGCAGCTTCACGGTACCTGGGTGCTGCTACCGCCTTTCATGCTCGTGTCTTTTTTCTTTCAGTGGAAGGAGTCCGACAAGATCACAGCCCCTTTTTTCGCGTTATTGGGGGCTTTGCCCCTCACCCCCTTGATCATCCCCACATTGTTGCTGCCTGACTACCATTTCTTCCGGGATGTTTCGGGCCTATCCGCCGCGTTCAATCCGTATAACTTCGGGAAGTTCTTTACTATCCTGGTCCAATTCCTCGCGATGGTTTGTTTTGAAATGCCGCGATTCATCGGAAAGCATACGGTGGACCGTTCTCAGTTCCTCCTTCAGCACTGGTCACTCGTTCCCGGTTTTTTTCTTTGGCTGTTCGGTTTTTTACAAGTGTTGGTTTTGATGGTATTCGGATTCGATTCCCGGAATCCCCGCGTCGGCTGGGATCCGATCCGTCTTCTCGTCGGAGGAACCTTTTTATTGATCTTTACCGGGTTGGTTTTGACCGCCAAGAGCCCGGACATCAACACCTTTTACGAAATGCAACCGGTGGTGATGATCTATTCGCTCTATGTTTGGGAAAGGTGCTGGTCGAATGTCTGGGCTAGGCGGGTGCTTTGGGTCTTCGTCGCGGCGGTCTGGATCTTTCAGGCCGGGTACCTGCGCGTTCAGATCGATCAAAAGGAGTCCTTCTACTCGATCCATCACGACAACATTGTCCGGGCCATCCAGGAAAAGAATTACCGCATTTTAGGGGAACGACGCGAGGGAAGTTTCTATTGAAGAATACGGCGTGATCTAATTATGACTTCCGGGACGGCGCTCGCCCAGTATCCGATAATCTTTTTGGTCGATGGCCTTCACGACCCGCGGACGATTGTTGTAAAGCGACGCGACCGGCATTTGATGGAAGATGTAAGCCGTCTCGAACCATAAACTCGCCAAGAGACAGATCATCCCGAAGACCCTCCAACCTTTGTGGACCGCCAAACGCCCCCAGATGTAAAAAGAATAGACTGAGATGAGCGGCAGAAGAATGTAGTACATATGAGCGCCCGGCGGTTTCGAGGTGAACCAGAAACTGACCCAGACCAGGAGCAAGGCCCCGCCCGTGACGATATGAACGGCTTTCCAATCCTTGCGGTTTTTGTCTTTGATGAAACCCAGGATGAGCATGACGAAGGGCTGGACCCAGCCGACCAGTAAAAGAAGGACCGTGGCGGGGATCATCCAGGGAATTTCCTTTACCGCTTGGATCCGGTCGTGTGTTCCATCGCCCAGAAAGCGGGGGAGTTCATAAGAGGCCAGGGAGAGAAAACGGGCCAGGATGGTGAAGAACGACAGAAAATTCCCCTGATTGAATCCGACCGAAAGACCTAGGCCGGTAGCAGCTTGCCCGCTCCCGAATTTCACCAGCGTGGGGACCAAAAAAAGACCTGAAACCAAAGAACCCAGAAGGAATCCGCCGATCTCCGGCACTCCCTTCAATTGCTTGCTCCTCATACGCCAGGCGAAGGCGGCAACGATGAAGGGCGGTAAGAGCACCCAGGAGTAATGGAATTGAACACACCAGAAGAGGCCGAACCCCATGAAGGCGAAGGCGGTTCGGGGAAATAAAAACTTGAGCGAGGTCTGGGGAATGGTTTCCAGAAAACCGATGAAAAAAAAGACTCCGCCGAACAAGAGCCAGGAGGGATTGATGATATTGGTGGACTCGTGCAGGTTCCAGGGGATCAGGGCCAGCCAGGAAAAAATAAAAAGGAAGGGAACTTCTTTTACTCGCTTGGAGATGTATTGGGCGAGATAAGCCAGGGCGGAAAGCGACATGAGGTTAAGCAGGATGAAGGGCGCCTCGGGGATGGGGGCTATATAGAAAGGGGTTCCTACCAAGAGACCTTCCAAGGCGCCGGGGATCTGGGTGTAGAAACCGGTTTCGGTGACGATGAGGTCCGGCCCGAAATAGGGCCAGATGTGGTCGGTATAGACCCTCAACCCGATCAGGTAAGTTTGCAGTTCATCGGGGTTATAAAAAGGCTGGGAAAAGCCGAAAACGATCCGAAAGACCAGGAGGAACAGGAAGAAAAGGATGAATTTCACGCGGTTGGACATCGATCCCTCTTAGTAAAGACTTCCGGGGCTGCGCTCGCCCAATAAGTGGTAATTCTTTTCCTGGATCGCTTTCGCGACCAGGTCCCTTTGAGTATAAAGCGAATCCCGGGGCGCGACCGCAACAGCATAACTCAGCTGGAAAAAAAGTCCCACCAGGACGAAGGCCTTCGCGAAAAGCCTCCAACGAAGGTCGTTGGCGAAGAACGCCCAGCCATAACAGGAATAGATCATGATCAAGGGAAAGAGCACGAGATAGATATGGGAAAGGGGCGGTTTGATGGTGAACCAAAAGCTTCCATAGACCATGCCAAAAACAAGCAGGGACAACCATTTGAATTCCCTCCAGCCGGGAACCAGGTTGCTTTTTCGAAACCAAGAGAACAATAGAACCAGAGCCTGAAGGATCCCGGCCAACCAAAGAAAGGCGCCGGGTAGGAGGAGAATGTGATCTTTGAGGAAAGCGAATCGCTCCACGGTGTGGGCTCCGATGAAGGAGGGGAGTTCAAAGCAGGCCAACGAAAGATAACGGGCCAGGAGGACGAAGAGGGCCTTGATGTTGTCCCAGTTGAGGGCGATAAAAACCCCGGAATGACTATTGGCCCGGTTCAATCCATATTGAAGATAGGTGGGGACAACAAAGGCGAAAGGAATGAGCGCGCCGAGAATGAAATAGAGGAAACCTATGGGGCGTTTGTTCTTCAATTGAACGGCGAGGGAAAAGACTGCCATCGGAAGGAGAAAAACATAGGAGAGGTGGAATTGCATGATCCAAAACAAGGAAAAGCCCATGAGAAAGTTGGCTCGGGAGGTCGAGAGGGCCTTGACCGAGAATAGCGGGAGACTTTCCAGGAATCCCACGATGAACAGAATGCCGGAAAAATAAAGGTAGGACATGTTGGAGATATGCGTGGGATAAAAGATGCTCCAGGGCGCGATAGCGATCCAAAGTGTCAACCAAACAAAGGAAAGGCTTGGAATTCGTTTGCGGATATACCAGGCCAGGAATAAAAGCGTGGCTGTAGATAAGAGGTTGACCGCTACATAAGGAGCCTCGGGGATGGGGACTATATAGAAGGGAAGCCCGATCACCAGGCCCTCTAATGCGCCTGGGATCTGGCTGTAATAGGAGCTTTCAGAGCCAGCGGCGTCAGGGCCAAAGTAGGGCCAATCGCCGGTCGTGTAAAACTTCAGGCCGGTGAGATAACTTTGCTTCTCATCGTAATCCGACCAACTGGACTGACAAAGTCCGAAAAAAAGCCGGAACAGGAAGATCGTGAAGAAAAGAAGGACGATGTTCTTACGGCTGGGCATGCTTGCCTTTCCTGTTATCCTGAGCGAAGCGAAGGATCTAGGTGTGGTTCAAAAAACATAGATTCTTCGTTACCTGCGGTTCCTCAGAATGGCAACCTTTTATTCATTAATACAGACTTCCCGGCCGGCGTTCACCGTAGATCCGGTAATCCTTCAAGTCGATGGCTTTTTGGATCGTGGCGCGGTTGGGATAGATCGAATCGCGCGGCGCGACCACGACGGCATAGCCCAATTGGAAAACCACGCTGGCTATCACGAAAAACTGAGCGGCCAACCGGCAGCGCCTGTCGTTCTTGAAGATCACCCAGCAGTAGCAGGAATAGGTCATGATCATCGGGAACAAGATGAAATAAATATGCGAGAGCGCCATCTTGCTCGTGAACCAAAAGCTGGCATAGACCATCCCGAAGACGGCCAACATCAACCACTTCAACCCGCGCCACTCGGATCCAAAAGAGTCCGTTTTGAACCATCCGCCCAAAAGGACGAAGGGTTGGAGAAGCCCCCCGATCCAAAGGATCGCGCCCGGCACGAAGAGGGGCCAGTGGTCCGTGAGGAATTGGATACGGGACTGCGTGCTTACCCCGATAAAACGCGGAAGCTCGAAACAAACCAGCGACAAAAAGCGGGCCAGGATGGTGAAAAATTCCTTCACGTTGCTCCAGTTGAAAGGAACGACGAATCCCGAGGACACGTTGTTGCGGGCGAGACCGTATTGAAGATAGGTGGGAATGATAAAGGCAAGGGTAGGTAAGGAACCCAGGATGAAAAAAAGAAGGCAAGAAAGACGACGGATCTTCCAAAGCTGGAAAAAAAAAAAAAAAACCCCGAGCGGTATCAAATAA
>CAYXYA010000045.1:0-10077 GCA_964469185.1 uncultured bacterium
CCGCCCTGGTTCTTCAGGAGAACGATACTGCCCTGCGCGGTCTTGAGAGCTACCTTGCGGGCTTCCGGGCTGTCGAGCGGCCAGGAATGGTCGGTCTGGTCGCGGTCCAGCCAGCCCAGACGGATGGCGGTCCTCAGGATGCGGCGGACCTTGTCGTCCAGGGTGGCCATGGAAACTTTGCCGCTCTTGATGGCCGGCAGGAGGTTGTCGCGATTCATGAACTTCGCGTCGGGCATTTCCAGGTCAAGCCCCGCGTTGGCGGCGGCGACTCCGTCGTAGGTCGCGTCCCAATCGGACATCATGATGCCGTCGAAGCCCCACTCTTTCTTAGCGATCTTATTGTTGAGGAAATTGTTCTGCGTGGCGTGGACGCCGTTCACGAAGTTGTAGGAGTTCATGATGGCGCCGACATGGGCTTCTTTCACCGCGGCCTCAAAGGCGGGCAGATAGATCTCCCGCATGGTGCGCTCGTCCATGTCCGAGCTGGTGTTGTGGCGGTCTTCCTCGGTGTTGTTGCCCATGTAGTGCTTCACCGTCGAGCTGACGCCTTGTTCCTGCACGCCCTTGATGTAGGCCACGGTCACGCGGGAAGCCAGGAAGGGATCCTCGCCGAAGTACTCGAAGTTACGGCCGTTCATCGGCGCGCGGTAGATGTTGACGCCCGGTCCCAGCATGAAGTGGACCCCGCGGGCCCTCGCGTCCTTGCCGATCGTCGTCCCGACTTGTCCGGCCAGATCCACATCCCAGGTCGCGGCCAAACCGATACCGGCCGCGAAGGTGGTGGAAGGACCGTAGTTGCGGACCCCGATGGGTCCGTCGGACATCTTGAAGGCGGGCAATTTCAAACGCGGGATGGCCCTGACATAGAATCCGTCGGACCCTCCGATGTAATCCACTTTCTCCTCGAGCGTCATCTTCTTCACGAAGGACTCGGCCCGTTCGTCGATCTGGGCCGGTGTCTGTCCCGCGCTGACAGGAGTCCAGGTATATAGAAGGCTCAAGAGGCAGACTGAGGCCAGCAGGTTCAATTTTTTCATGGTGTTTGGTCCTTTTCGGAGAGTTCTCAACGGGGGTCATTTTAGTCTTTATATGAATGAGATAAACGTCCTAATTCTGACGAATTGTCAGTTAAGGACGAACCTTTAGGCCCACCCTGGCTATCTTCCTCAAAAGCGAATTGACCCAAAAAGCCCCATAAAGAAGGGCTTTTTGTCCGTTCTGGCGCTCGGCATAGAAAATGCATTTCATTGAAGCTCCTCAGTTTCAAAGGTTTGTATTTGGGGGAATCCGTCGGTAGGAAACAACACAAAGCAGTGGATCGAATCGGCAGCTCAATAAGAGGCCTGACCCACATGAAAATTATCCGCCGCGCTTTCTTCTTCTCTCTCTTTTTCCTTTTCTCGAACTTTATTTCCGTTTTTGCCCAAGTCCCGACTGAATGTTTATGGACTTACGCCTCCTGTGCCGGCCCTTACACTTCCGGAGCGCAGGCGGGCGATATATTGGTCACGATCCGGGGAGCCGGGATCATTGCCGGTTTCCGTCCCCAGACCGGGGCCTATTATCTCTTCAAGGACCTGCGGTCTATAGGGGCCTGGGACCTGGACGGTATCGTGGTCGATCCATACAACCCCTGCGAGTTCTTGATCGCCAATGAGGACGGCAGGAACGTGATGCGGATGGACGGGATGGGCAACCTCTTGGCCAATTACGTCAACGGTCTCTTCTCCGCCCCGAAGATCCCAGCGTTCAATCCCACGAACGGCGACCTCTATCTTCCAGACGAATACTCAAGCCATTTGCAGAGGGTCAAGGGCTACGTGAAACCAGGGAGCACCGGCGTTGCCAGCGCTCTTGTTCCGTCGGGAGTTTATGTCGCCGGTCCGATTTGTGCTGCCTTCGATTTCGACGGGAATCTTTATTTGAGCAACGCTTATCCGGTGGGCGGCGGTTATCAAGTCCTCAAGTTCACGGCCGCGGCATTGGCGGTCCCTGGGGTGAACCCGGTCGGCACCGTTCTGGCAAGTTTTCCATCGAAGCCTCATGGGATGATCTTCGACGGACAAAGTCATTTTTACGTGGGAGCGACCGGCCAGGGCCGTATCTATAGGATGGCGCTAGATGGCAGCTACACGACCCTCTCCCAAAGTCCACAGATCGGCGATGTGGACGGGTTGGTCATGGACCTGACCGGCACTCTCTGGGCCGCCCAATTGCCGCCCGAAGCCGGAGGGCCCAATTTGAATGGCATCATGAAGATCGATCCTTCCAGCGGCGTGACGCTCGGGTATTTTCCTTTGCCGAACAATATCGGGGGCGTCGCGCTCAATCCGGGGCCTTATTGTTTCGTGGATGATCTGGCCGTGTTGGGTCTGCCTTTGCCCCGGAGGGATTGCACCACCCCAACGCCGACCTTCACTGCGACCCCGACGATCACCTTTACACCGACCAAAACCTTCACTTCAACACGCACTTTTACCTCAACCTATACGCCGACCAAGACTTTCACTCCCACAAAGACCCTGACGCCGACCAAGACCGCGACGCCCACCATCACCAATACCCCGACAAAGACCCCCACACCGACGAATACGGCCACCATCACGGATACCCCGACAACGACCAATACGCCGACCATCACCGATACCTTCACCCCGACGGACACGGCGACTATCACGAATACCTTTACAGCGACGGTTACCTATACGCCTACCGCCACATCGACCCCGAATTGTAACCCTCTGCCGGCGAACATCTGTCCGGGGCATGAGAATGAGTCGGGGGATATCCTGGTGACGATCAGGAACCAGGCTGGGGTCATTTTGGGACTGCATCCGGGCACAGGTTCCTATTATTTATTCAGCAATCCGGGCTATGGGGACATGGACGGGTTGACGGTCGAAAAGAACGATCCGACCAAATTGTTGGTCAGCCTTGATGAGGATGGCGGTGCTGGTTATCCAGCCGGGAACATTTTGGAGATCGACGGTTGCGGCAGCGTGAACCCGACAGCCTGGGCGATCAACGCCGAAAGCCCGAAATTATCCGCTTTCGATCCGATCAGCGGCGATCTGTTCGTTTGCGATAACCAGGGTAATAAGATCTACCGCGTTCCCGCTCCCGGCGGGAGTTCAACGCCCGCTGTCCTAGTGTCGGTTACGGCTGGAACGGTGTTGATGTCACCGACCGGGATCGCCTTCGATCAATCCGGGAACCTTTATGTCGGCAACCGCACGAATACATGGCCTCTGGGGACCTACGGGAACTTGATGAAGTTCAGCGCAGCCGACGTGGCGGCCGCGATATCCTCGGGAACGCCGATGCCTGGAACGGTCATTTGGACCACGCCCGCCTCTTTTCAGGAGATCATGGGGATCACCTACAACGGGACCGACAGTTTCTTTGTGGCCGTCCGCAACTACATCTCCAACATCGGGGCGATTTACAAGCTCGACAGCGTCAGTTACGCCGCGACTTCCTGGGCGACGAATTACCCCGCGGGCATCAACGGAGGGGCCAACCTCGACAGTACCGACGGGATCATCATGGACGTGAACAAGAACCTGTGGCTTATCCAAGGCAATGGCGAGGGATTCAAAGGGATGGCGGAGATCAGCAGTGTGGTCCCTAATACCGTCATGAATTTCTTCCCGCTGCCCGCATCGGTTTCAGGAATAGCGATCACAGGCTATCCGGATGACGCCGCTATCCTGGGACTGCCTTTGCCGATAAAAGATTGTTCACCGTACACTCCCACATTTACGCGTACCGCGACCGCCACGTTGACTTACACTCCAACCCCCACCCCGACCCATACGCCCACCATCACCGATACGCCGACTTTTACGGCCACTCCCACCGGCACTTTTACCCCGACCCATACGTCCACGATCACCGACACACCGACGAATACTTATACCCCGACCGACACTTTCACTCCGACGAATACCTTCACGAACACTTCCACGTATACTTATACCCCGACGAATACAGCGACCTTTACCGACACGCCTACCAATACTTTCACCCCGACGGATACGCCGACTTTCACCCCGACGCCGACGAACACGCCCATCCCCCTGACGGGAGGCCATTGCACCTTCACGCAGGGCTATTGGAAAAATCATAACAAGTACGCCACCAATACCATGCAATCGCAACCCTGGCCTATCAGCGAGGAAACGACGCTTTGCGGGATCTCTTGGTACAGCATTCTGCAGATCCAACCCCAGGGGAACGCTTGGTATAACCTCGCGCACCAATGGATCGCAGCGACGTTGAATGAAGCGAACGGGTCTTCTGTTCCAGAAAATGTTCAAAGCGCCATGGCTCAGTCGGAGGCGCTCCTGACCGCGAATTGCGGGTCTTTTTCTCAATCTTTGTCGCCCTTGGCATCGACCTTGACGGATCTCCTGGACCAATACAACAGCGGCATCGTCGGACCCGGCCATTGTTCGGACAGGGTCAACGGCCCAACGGTCTTTCCCAATCCCGCGACCGGCAGCCAAGTCCACATCGAGGTACCGGCTTATACCGGGACCCTGGATGTGACGGTGCAAGTGTTCACCATCGCGTTCCGGCTGGTGAAAGAGGAGACCTTCTCCCAGGTTCTCGGGGGCACCGACCTGCCGCTCACCTTGATCGACAAACAAGGCGCGTTCCTGGCGGACGGGGTTTATTACATCAAGGTGAGTACGCCTGCGACCCATGACTCGTCGATCGTGAAGTTGTTGGTCTTGAAGTAAAGACGTTCATTTCGAGTATGAGGAGGAGAATATGAAACCGATCATGGCGGTAGGGACTTTCAAGGACCCGAATCCCGGACTTATTTCTTCCCAGCTGAGGGAAGAAAGCCAATTCCTGGCAAAGGTCGATAAAAAGCCGAACGTCTTTGAGGCATTCGTGAAGAAGATGGGGAACAACCCCGCGCCCCGGAACATGGATGGAAAGACCGGCAAGATCTGAAGCTTAGAACCGCTGAAAGTTAAACCAGCACTCGGATCATTTTGTTATCCTATGCCTCATGACAAAAAGAGTATTTTTAATACCCCTCCTAATATTGATCCTCCTAGGAATCTACTTTTCTTGGCCCCTTTCTTCTAAAAAAAGCGAAGTTCTTCTTCCTTTCGGACCATTCGATTCCGGCAAGTGGTGTTATATCAACGACCAGTACGCCGAGATCATTCCTAAGCGATTTGAAGAAGCCTACGCGTTCCATGAGGGACGAGCGATCGTCAAAGAAAATGGAAAGTACGGGTTCATCGATCCTGACGGAAAACTCATCGTTTCGTTCCCTGTCGGTAGTGATGTCCAGGCTTTTTCAGGAGGTCTTGCCCCTGTTCGGCAAAATGGTAAGTGGAGTTATGTGGACTTGCAGGGGAAGAGCGCGATCCCTTATCAATTCGACAAAGTCGATGGGTTTTCTGAGGGACTGGCGGCGGTCAAGGTCGGGAACAAGTGGGGCTTTATAGATAAGAGCGGAGAGATAAAGATCCCTTTTAAGTTCGAGGGCGCGGATGGTTTCGGCGAGGGGTTGGCCGCGGTCCGATGGAAAGGGAAATGGGGCTACATCGATCGTTCTGGAACTTCGGTCGTTCCATTCGTGTTTTCAGGGGCGGATAGGTTTCAAGAGGGTTTAGCGGGAGTGGAGTCGAAGGGTGTTTGGGGATTCATCGATCCAAAGGGTCAATGGGTCATACGACCCACTTTTAAAAGTGTGTACTGGTTTTCAGAGGGGTTGGCCGCGGTTTCGGCCGATAAGAGTTGGTATTACATCGACCGGTCAGGCAAAAAGATCATTCCCGGTCCTTTTGAGGACGCGGGTGATTTTTCAGAAGGGTTGGCGTTCGCGCAGATCAAGGACGAGGAGGGATACATCGACAAAACGGGAAAATGGATTATTCCGCCCGCTTTTGATTATGCCGGATCTTTTTCGAATGGTTGGGCTAAAGTGGAGAATGGGAAGAGGGAACATTACATTGACTACACGGGACGCGACATTTGGGACGCGGCACCCATACGCTTTACGGCCAGATTGGGCCTGTATTTTTTTGGCCTTCTCTTACCTGGCCTAGCCGCTCATTTCTATTGTCGAAAAAAGGAAGCGGATTTTTTGAAGGTGAGCAAGGAAGAGGCGCGGGAAGGTTATTACCGTCTGGGTCTGAAACTTAACCTGTTCTTTATTGGATATATCATTTGGCTTTTCGCCGGATTGAGTATCGTGGGTGAAATGCATCGTTTTGATGAGGTTTGCCGAGTCATTTGGAATTTTGAAAGTGGATGGGGTCTTCCCTCGAAAGCGTTTCAGGGCATCTATTCTTTGTCCACCTTCCTCCTTGTTTTCATTTCGTATTTTTCCGGCATGATCTTGATCAAAACTGCCCCTTATCGCGTCGATAAAATTTTACGGGGGACCACCTGGTCCTGGGGACACTATCTTTGGTTGATCATAAGAGTTCAGCTGACTTTTCTCATGCCCATGATCTTGTGGGTCGGTCTTTCGCCTTTTGTCCCTCAAAACCCGGCGGCTTATTTCGTCTGTATCTTTCTTTACGCTTTTTTATTCTTCGTTCTTTCGCCTCTTTTTATCCGGTTCATATGGACCTCAAGGCCGCTTGATCCCTCCGAGATGTCTGAGCGAGTCCGGCGGTTATGCGAAAAGGCGGGATTGAAGGTAAGGGAAGTGAGGGTCTTGGAAATGAAATCCGGAAGGATCGCCAATGCCATGGTCTCGGGAGCTTTTCCCTTTTACCGGTATATTTTTTTCACGGATTACCTTTTGGCGAATTTCACACCCGAAGAGTCGGAAACGATACTGGCCCATGAGATCGGGCACATCAAAAAAGGCCATCTATGGCTCAATTTCCTTTTCGCCATCTTGTGGATAATGGCGACTCAATTGATCTACAAAGACGCAGAAGTGATCTTCAAAGCGGCGGGGTTTTCGATGATCTATTTTTATTTGATCTGGATATTCCTGTATTTGGGGATCATCACTAAATTCATTTCACGGCGCTTCGAACGGCAAGCGGACGAGTACTGTGTGAAACTGACCGGGGAACTCGAGACCTACATATCGGCATTGACCAAACTGACCGAGATCAATTTTTCGACGAAAAAATGGACAGGATTCGACCGGCTATTAAAGACCCATCCTGACCTGGAAGGCCGGATCAAGAACCTGAGGGAAATGTCGCTTTAAGCGAATTTTTAAACGCTTTGTCCGGAAACCCACCCCGACGCCCAGGCCCACTGAAAGTTGAACCCGCCCAGTTGTCCAGTCACATCTAGAACTTCCCCGATGAAAAAGAGCCCCGGCACCTTGAGACATTCCATTGTCTTGGGTGAAAATTCCCTCGTGTCCACGCCGCCTTTCATGACCTCCGCCATGCGGTACCCGAAAGTATCCTGAGGGATAAAACGGTAAGCGTGGATATCCTTCGCCAAGGCCAGGAGTTTCTCATCCGATAACTCCACCCAGGCTCCGCGAGCCTCCGCGTTCCAGGCGATGCGTTCCGCAAGGCGTTTGGGAATCCTCTCGGAGAACCAGATGCGGAATTGCCCCCGGCCGCCCGCGGCCTTATCCACCTTGAGTTGTTTAAAAGTTTCCTCGACCGTATTTTCGGGGACCCAGTTAATGACGATCTCTTTGCTTGGTTCCCAGACCAGCGAGGCGTTGAGGATGACGGGGCCGCTCAGGCCCTTATGGGTGATCATGATGTCCTCTTCCATCTTCCAGTCTCCGCAGGAAACGCCCACCCGAAGATGGATGCCGGCCAGATCCTTGAAGCGCTCCTGCTCCTGGGGAGGGAAGTTGAGGCCCGCGAGGGCCGGGGCTGGTTCGATGATCTTCAATCCAAACTGTTCGGCGATCTTGAAGCCTAAGTCGGAGGCGCCGAGTTGAGGCCAGGACAGACCGCCAGTTGCCACCACTAAACGAGAAGCCTCATAAATTTCGTCCGCGGTTTGAACGGTGAAGACCCCATCGGAATGGGTCACCTTTTGCACTTTTTGGTTGAGGAGGAGTTTCGCGCCGCTGGCTTCGGTTTTATCGACCAGGAGGTCGATGATCTCCTTGGCGCTGGTGTCGCAAAAGAGTTGTCCGTCTTTTTTCTCGTGATAGGCGATACGTCGGTCTTTTACCAAGGCGATGAAATGTTTGGGTTTGTAACGCGAAAGGGCGTCGTCCACGAAACCGGGGTTCGAGGAGATGTAGTTCGAGGGTTTGGCGTAGATGTTGGTGAAGTTGCAGCGTCCTCCCCCGGAGACGAGGATCTTGGGCGCGGGTTTCTTGCTTTGCTCCAGGACCAGTACTTTGCGGCCCCGTGAGGCGGCCTCGGAGGCGCAGAGTAGGCCCGCGGCCCCGCCGCCCAGGACGATGACGTCGTAGGTGTTCATGCGCATAGGATAACAGCCGGGCCAAGGACGACGAAATCAAAGTTATCGGTCAATGCTTATGAGGATCATGGTCAAAACCTTGCGGACCTTCCGGCCCGACCATAAAATCAAGTAAAGGTCATCGACTGAAGTTGGGACAAAGGAGAACCTATGATCCGAAAATTGGGCGGGGGACGTTACAGGCTGTATTCGATGAAACTCAACCCGAAGACCGGGAAGCGCCGGAACCTGGGAACCTTTACCACCCTGGCAGCGGCGAAAAAGCACGAGAGGGAAGTGGAGTATTTCAAGAGACTTCGATCCCGTTAGACGCTGACGTCGTTTTGTGGTTTTTTTTCGCAGCGAGGGGTTCTAGTATCTCCAGGTGATACCGGAGGACACTTTGCCGACCCAAACACACCGTTCATTCCATAAAAAAGTTGGGTCCCCTCAAAGACGGGCTCTTCCTTCCGTTCCCGCTTGGAAGGGCGAGAAGCTCTATTTCAAAGGCGATGATTATTTCCGCGGCCTTTTGAAGTCCGTTCAAATGGCGAAGGAAAGTGTGGACTTCGAGACCTATATTTTCGAGCCTGGCCGCCTGGGAGACCTGGTAGTCGCGGCGCTTTCAAAAGCGGCCCGGCGCGGGGTGAAGGTGCGTCTTTTGGTGGATGGGGTGGGCTCGCCCGATCTCGCTTCCCATTACGGGCCCCGGCTTCATAAGGCCGGGGTGCCTTTCAGGGTTTACCGGTCTTGGCCGCTCTTTTTTTCGACCACCTTCAGGCTTTTTCAGTTCAAGCGGCTGTTCGACAGCTGGGGAAAAGTGCAGGTCCTTTTTAACAGCGGAAAACACCGCGACCACCGGAAGCTCTGCGTGGTGGATGACCAACAAGTATGGATGGGGAGCTTCAATGTTTCGGATTGGCACATCGAAACGGTCAAGGGAAAGGAAACCTGGCGGGATACGGGGATCGAGCTCAAGGGAGTGACCAACCCTCTTTTCCGCACCGCGTTCCAGATCGCCTGGGATGATCCCTGGCCCCGCTGGCGGATGCGCAAGTACCGCAGCTTGATGAAAGATTGGGTCTTGATCGGTGTGATGGAAAGCCCCATTTGGTTGACCATGAGCCGGCGTATGAGAAGGTTGTTCCGGCGGGAGCTCTTGACCCGGTTCAAGAGTGCCAAGAAGCGTATTTGGATCCTCACGCCTTATTTTGTTCCCACCCATCCTTTATTGAAGGCGCTCGCCGATGCCGCCCGAAGGGGG
This sequence comes from uncultured bacterium, assembly GCA_964469185.1. Classification (GTDB taxonomy): domain Bacteria; phylum Oederibacteriota; class Muellerivitia; order Muellerivitales; family Muellerivitaceae; genus CAYXYA01. Next base: position 9,641 of record CAYXYA010000045.1, read on the forward strand.
TGCGACGTCCGTTTGATCCTTCCGGCCCGCTCCGATATTCCCATGGTCCGGTGGGTCACGATGTCTTTTTATCCCATGCTTCTGAGGGCCGGTTGCAGTCTTTTCGAGTACCAAAAAAGGGTCCTCCACGCGAAAACACTCTTTGCCGATGATTGGGTCATGGTGGGTTCCAGCAATCTCGACCAGAGGAGTTTGCGCAAGGACCTGGAGATCAACGTGGTGCCTCAAGACCGGAGGTCCATCCGGACCCTGGAACGCCAGTACAGCCGCGACCTTTTGGACTGTCAGGAGATCACGCTTAAAGATATGGTCCATAGGCCTTTGTGGCTGAGGTTCCTTTCCTGGCTTTTTTACCGGTTCCGTTTTTGGTTTTAAAAGCCGACCACGGGACATTGGGAAATGGGAACACGCTGGATACCGCGCTTTTCGATCCAGCC
>CAYXYA010000046.1:0-1268 GCA_964469185.1 uncultured bacterium
CTACGAGCAAAGCCGTCAGGCGTTCGATGAGAAGCGTGGTCTTGCCGGTACCAGCCCCCGCGTCCACCGCGAAGGAAGAATCTAGATCGGTCACGATCCGTTGGCGCGCGGTTTGGTCGGAGATCATGGCAGGTCCTTCAATTGGTAATAAGCTTTGACCTTCGCGTCGTCCTTTTTGCGCTCGCCCCGGTCTTCCATACCGCTGCCGCAAAGTTTGCGGTAATCGCAGTGCTTGCAAGCCGTGCCCACCGAGGGAAACAAACCCTTCGCGACGCCGTCGGCAACGGTGGTCAAGACCTGATCCAGGATGGGTTTTACCTCGCCGGTCTCCTGGGGGTCGAATTCGATCTTCTTGTGGTCGCCCCGGCGGGTCATGAAATCGTAGAGGGCTTGTTGGGAGATCTTTTCCGGATAAAGGTTCCGCAAGGCCCAAAGATAAAAGGGCAGTTGGAGTTTGGCGCCGGCCTTCACGCTGTTGTTCTTGATCTCGGCGTTGCTCCCGGTCTTATAGTCCACGACCCGTAAAGCCTTCCCGTCCGTGGAAATATCCACACGGTCCATGCGGCCCTGGAGCTTCAGCTTCTGCCCGTTCGAAAGCTCGAAAACGACCTCGTTTCCCTTCTCGCCGAACGCCACCTCGAAAGCGAAGGGTGTCCAGTCGGGATCCGATAACACCTCTTGCAGGACATTCCGAAGGTCCTTCGTCATCTCCTCTTTTTCCCAGTGCCACAATCCCGGCGCGCCCGGCACGCCTTCCTTCTCGAACCGGCGGAACATTTTTTCAGTCTCTTCCGCGAGGACCTGAAGGCCTTTCGTGAGATCCCGCTCGACCGTCCAATTCTCTTCCAAACCGCGGGCCGAGGTTTTTTCCAAGATGTCATGGATCAAATTGCCCCGGTCCGACGCTTGAAGCTGGAGGATCTTTTCCGGATCGGGATAGACCGTCAAATGGAGGACGTATTTATAAAAATACCGAAGGGGACAGGCCGCGTAAGTTTCCAGCCGCGAGGCGGAGATAGAACTGCCCGTGAGAGCATGCCGCTGTTCCAGGGCGCCGGCCACCGGACCGCTTTGTAAGATGCCGTCGTAGGCCGTGAAATTCCGGTTTGCTTGTCGGTTCTTGAGAAGCTCTTTCCCCTCGAAATAAAAGGGTTTTTCCTGGACCACCGCCAAAGCGGAAGAACGATCCCCCTTTCGGGCTTGGTCCACCGAGGTCAAAAGGGTTTCCACCGCGTCACCGCAGGAAGCCAGGTCGGGTTTGACCCAGT
>CAYXYA010000046.1:1278-10059 GCA_964469185.1 uncultured bacterium
TCCGGTACATCCCCGAGACGGCTGATACGGCGCCCCAAAATGGCCTCCGCGGACTCGAAAAGATAAATGGACGGCGTGCGAGGCGAACCCGTCGAAGGATTCAAGTGCGGCGCGGTGAGGATGAGCGCTTTGCGGGCGCCACGAACCGCCAACAGGAATAAAAGCCGCTCCTCAAGAGCGCCCGCCTGTTTGAGCGGCATCTCTTCCTCTCCCCGGCCCGTGATCAAAAGCCTTTCCCCGTCCAATAAGAGAGGGTCTTGACGTACCAAGCGAGGTACGAATTTCTCGACCAACCCCGGCAACACGACCACATCGAAAGAAACACCGCGGGCCTGCATAAGATCGACGACTTGGACGCCGCCTGCTTCGAGTCCGCCCGGCGGGTTCTGTTTTTGCTCGAGCATTGCGGATAAAAGCTCTCGAAGGTCTTCCGACGTGAGGGTCAGTTTGAAGGAGGGGCTCAAGAGCTCAAGGGATTCGAGGACCGTGCCCACCTCTTTTCGGGCATCCGAGAGGTTCAGGAATTTCTCAAGGAATTTCCGCAAGAGAGCGACCTGACCGCCCCAGCTTTTCTCCTTAAGAAAACTTTTCCTCGCCTCAAAAAGGACGACCAAAACTTTTTCGAACGACCGGGAAGCCTGAAGGATCTCGGACGCGGGCGAGCTTTCGTCCTCCTCGGCGTTGCGTTTTTGTTTTTGCGCGCGCCAGGCCAAAAGACGAACGATCCATTCCTTTTCACCTTCGACCACCCGCGCTTCGCGGCTGATCACGTCCCAGGAGGAGGGGTTCCAATCCTCGGGGCGAAGATCGAACCCTTCCGGCACAAGAGAAGGGGAAGAAAGGAGGTTCATCGTCGTGTCGCGGGCGAAATCCCCGGTGAAAGCCTCCGGGAGCAAAAGCAAGGTCTTCGCCTCGGAGGATTCTAAAAGCGGCGCCGGCAAAGTTTTGGAAAGCGGGATGCCCTGAGAAGCGAAAGCATGGGGCATAAGCTTGCGGTAAGAAGCGGTTTCCCGGAGCACTACCGCGCAATCAGAAAGAAAAACATTACGCCGCTTCGCTTCTTGAAGCACCACCCCCGCGATCTCCTGCGCCTCGCGGGGTTCGCCGGGACAAAGAAAGATCTGGCAATCGGGAGTAGGACCGATGGAGGGATCCGCGGAAAACGCCGTAGTCGTTTCCTGAAAAAGGGATCCTTGCAACCGGCCCATAGGTGTCACTTTCCCACTTTCATACTTTCCCACTTTTTCAACAGTTCCGAGTTTTCGCGCCCAATCCACGAAAGGTTTCGCGTACTCGAAAGCGGGAGTGTCTTCATAGGGAATAAACCAATGACTCTCGAATGTTTTGTCATTGCGAGGAGCCGCCCCAATCGGGGCGTTTGGCGACGTGGCAATCTCAGGTTTTTGGGATAAATGCCGGAGGACCTTTTTTTGCACCGCGGAAGCGTCGTAAAAACCGTAGATCCATACGACACCCGGGCCTTGCGGGGCCTTCTCGAGGATCTTGTGATAGGTATCTTCCCGGTCCAGCCAACGGCCCTTTTTTTTCCAATCCTCGTAAGCCGCCAGGAGTCCCGCGAATTCCTTGAGCTTCAAAGCCGAACGGGTTTGCCGGGCCTTGCTGAGCCGGGCCGCGTGGACTTCAAGGCTTTTGGGCGTGTAAAGACCTTCCTTCAACTCGCTCAAGGTGGAGCGAAGGGCATGATAAAAGCCGGGCGTCTGGCTGACCGGTCCGAAGGAACCGCTTCTGCTCAAGGCCCGCTTCGTGACCTCTTTAAGGACCAAAGGCACGAGCACATCAGGAAGCGTTTGGAATCCTTCCGTGACAGCCTTTTCTTCGGCGAGAGCCTCGATGTAGTGACGTAGGGTGTGGATCTCGAAGTTGAAAAGATCGACCCCCTGTTCGGCGAGGGCACGGCGCAGATGGCCTACGAGAAGGAAATTGGGGACAAGGACCGTGACCTTGTCATAGGGGTTTTGCGCGCGGAGATTCTGAAAGGCTTTCAGCAGTTGTTCTTCCAAAAAAGGCTGATAAGGACCCAAATAGAGGGAAAAACTCACGAATGTTTCCTTCAAAACAAATTAACCACTAAGGGCGCCAAGACACCAAGAAAGACAAACATTTACTTTGATTTTAAAGAGTCAAAACGGCCTTCTATGGCTTAGTGGTGTTTCATTATATATAATCCATCTTCACAAAAGCTTTTGACTTATGCCATTGGTTTCCTTGGTGTCTTGGTGCCCTTGGTGGTTCAATCTTGCTTGAGGTTCATATGCCTAGAGAAATCCAGATCGCCAACGCCGCCGGTTTTTGCTTCGGCGTGAAAAAAGCCATCCAAAAAGCCGAAACGATGGAAAAAGCTTTCATCTTCGGTTCGCTCATCCATAACCCGCAGGAAGTCACGCGCCTCGCTTCTCTGAACAAGAAGATCGTCCATTCCCTCGACGAAGTGGAAGACAACCGCGTGGTCATCACCGCCCATGGATTGGACGTGAATGTGCTCGGCCAGATGAAACAAAAGGGCCTGGAGATCATCGATACCACCTGTCCCTTGGTGACCAAGATCTATAACGAGGGCCTGAAGTTGGAATCCCAGGGATTGCAGATCGTGATCATCGGCGACCCCAAACATGTGGAAGTCAAAGGCATCGCCAGCCGCATGAAGAACCCGATCATCATTTATCACGAGGAAGATCTTGAGAACGTCCCGAAGGATTCCCGTGTGGGCGTCGTTTGTCAGAGCACTCTTTTGATGGAGAAGTTCGATATGTTCGTGAGCCTGCTCAAGGCCCGCTGCGCCGAGGTCATCCCGGTCAATACCATTTGCAAGCCCACGAAGGACCGTCAATCCGCCGCCGCCACCTTATCCAAACAAATGGAGATCATGATCGTGATCGGCGGACGTAATTCCAGCAACACGCACAAGCTCGCCGACACCTGCAAGATGAACCTGCCGAACGACACTTATCACATCGAGACGGCCCAGGAGATGGAATCCAAGTGGTTCGAGGGCAAGAACAAGGTCGGCATCACCGCCGGCGCCTCGACTCCCGACTATTTGATCGAGGAAGTCATCGCCAAGATCCGCACTTACGATTCGCTCATCCCCGCCTGATCGTTATCACCTTCTCCCTCGAGGGGAGAAGGAAGGGATGAGGGTGATTTCAGCGAGTGGCGACACCCCTCACCCTACCCATCTCCCCAACTGCGCTCATAGGGAAGATCCCCTATGTACCCGCAAAACCACAGCCAAGGGGCGAGGGTTTATTTTCTAAAATCCATCCAAGATCTAAACATTTTTTAGTCCATAAAATAAAAAAGCCCGCTTCCCTCACGGGAGCGGGCTTTTTGAATTTCCTGATCAGAAATAATCGACGGACAATTTCTTGACCGGTTTGCTATGCGGCTTGTACTTCGGCGTTTCACTGGCCGCCTTCTTGGCCTTTTCGATCTCATCCGCGGTCGTCGCTTTCTTGATCTCCAACTCTTGCTTGGGATAGATCAGATCCGGATCCTGGATCTTGTCGCGGTTGGTCTTGAAGATCAGGGGCCATTGGAAAGCGTCCCCGTAGATCGAGGATTTCCCGGAGATGTCCCAAAGAGTATCGTGCTTGACGACGGTGTAATGGTCATTAGCCACGGCCTTCGGTTTTTCCTCGGCCACCGGAGCCGGTTGTTGAGGAACGACGGTATCTTTCTTTTTAGCGCTGCTGCAGCCGATCACAAGGACACCTGCTGCCAGGGTCATGATCAATAAAAGCGATCTTTGTTTCATGGTTGTCTCCTTTTTCCGACCCCTATTGTTAACGTGTTCTTCAATAAAACACAATGTTTTTAAACCTTTTTCCCCTATTTCATTTAGGGGATAGTCCGTGCGTCACGGTAAAAAAGCCATTAAAAGCTGAAAAAACGATGGGATCTCGAAAAAGGGGTAAACGGTTTCTTTTTTCGAACATCCTTATTACTGAAAGCCCATGTTAAAAGTGATAGCCTAAAAGTAGGAAATAATTATTTTCAACCGCCTCACCGCTTGAAATACGGTCCACTCCGACAGCTTAAAGGAGAAATATGGATGACTTTCAAGTAACACCCATCCCGGATTCCCTCAAAAACCTCATGGCGCCCCTGGCCCATGATTTTCGCGGCGCCTTGAGTTATGTTTCTTTTTATCCCATCAACAGCACTTTCGTGACCCAAGCCGTCCAAAAACTCCACAAAGACCTGCAAAGGATCCTTCAGGAAGTGGATCCTTTGATCATCCACATGAACGAGAACAAGCTTTTCGTGAACGATACCGCGCTTTCCCTGGATGACCTGATGAAACTGTTCCAGGACAAGGACATACGGGGTGTTGAGATCACGAGGGACTTCTCCCTCAAGGAATTGACCGCCTGGCTTCAAGTGATGGCCTTCCCGGTAGAGGACCAAAACGCCGAGCTTGAGATGATCACCCACCTTCGGTCGATCGCCCAGGAACTGGCCCCGGCCGACGGCTCGGAAACTGGACCCGGAAAGAACATCGGTCATTTCACCCGGGTGGATTCAACGATCTCCGAACCTTCAACGTTATCCCATGAGATCGGCCTGATATCAGAACAGCCCGCCGACCTTTCCCGTCAGGCGCTTTTAAGTTTCGTAGCCGAGACCTGGCAATATTCCCAAATACAAAAAAAGCCCTGGCGAATACCCCCGAAGGACGGGAGCTGACGGCGAACTTCGACGAGCTCTTCAACCGCATGCTCGACCGGATGGAAAAAACCTCGCCCGAGTTCAAGAACATCAACGCCTGGTTCAAGAACCCCGCCGGCGAGTTTTTGGAGGAAGGTGTCGCTTCCTCGGTCTGTCCCCTGTTGGAAGTGGCGGTGAACAATGATTGGCACGCGGTCCTCTTCGATCCTTCCACCGAGGGATTGGTCAATGACTGTTTGGTCCATTGGGGCGCCAACGGCAAGGACGACCTGGTGGAAAAAACCGTCTATCTCCTGGCGGACGGTTTGAAAAGTTCGCCCATGGACCGTCAATTGGCGCTTTCCCACTTGATGGACGCCAGGCCCTGGGTGAGGAACCCCGATCTGGTCGAAAAAGTCTTGGACTGCCTCAATTCGCTTTTGTCCACCGAGACCTATCCCGGAACTTACCAAAGCGCGCTTCTTCTGGCCTGGGACCTCATCGAAGCGGCGATGGAATTGGGAAAGCAACAACCGGTCCTGACACTTTTAGCCACCCTTCATTTTCACGCCGATGACGAATCGAATTCTTTTCCCGAGTGCTGCCAGATCGCGCGGCATTGGCTCTTTGAGCGCTCCACTCCCGAACTGATCCGCCACCTGGTCTATTGCGCCCACGAAGGCGGCAAGCTCAAGCATTTCCCCTTGTTGGGCGATATGGCAGCCCCGCTTTTAGTGGAGGATTTTTTCCAGGCGCCTTTCGATCAAAAAGCGGAGTTTTTCAAACTTTTCCGGGAGATGGAAGGTTCGGTCCGGTCGGTCCTGGCCGAATGGCTGACGGAACCCCGTGAGGAGGACGACATCCGCCTGATGATCCCTATCCTCCATAGCTGCGGGCTGGACCCGGCACTCGGCCTTCAGCTTTCCGCCTGGATCGGGACGGGAAGCCGCGAGTTGAAGATGAATCTGATCAGTTTGATCGAGGAACTTAGCGATCCGCAGGGCGGCTCGGCGCTCAGGTCGGCCCTGCTGGACAATTCCTCGGAGATCGCGACGATGGCGGCCCAAGTCATCGGCAAGATCCACTTCGCCACCGGGATCCCCATGCTCATCAAAGCGGTCAAATTGCGGGAGGCGCGCTTTGGGGATGACGACGAATTCCTGACCGCGGTTTGCCAGGCAATGGGCCACTTGGGAAGACCAGAAGCCATTTCCTTTCTAGAAGATATCGCGCGCAAGAAAAGTATCCTGATGGGAAAAGATTTCCCGATCGAGCTCCGGCTTCAAGCCATCGAGGCCCTGGGAAAGATCAACAACCCTGAATCCTGGCGTTTCCTAGAGGATCTTCAAGGAGATCACACGCCTGTTCTGCGGGAGACCTTGGAAAAGATCCTGGCCCAAAAGCATCCCTAACAAAACATTTCCACCGCAAAGAGCGCGAAGTTCGCTAAGAATAAAAAAATATTTTTTCTTTTCCTTCTTTGCGAGCTTAGCGTTCTTAGCGGTAAAAGTTTTGATCAAAAAAGAGGAAGTTGGTCCGAAGGAACGGAGCGGGATCTTTTACGTCCCGAGGGAGCGGCGGGGGCTGGAACTGTCGCGGCGTCGGTTGTGGCGATAGCGGCCACAGGAGCGGGACTCGGCGGCGCATCCTCGATGTCTTCGCTGTTCTTATCCCGGCTCTTGACCCAGGCTTTTCCATCCGTACAAACCGTCAGATACTCGCACCATTTGCAAAGGATGCCGGTCTTGGTGGGAAAGGTCTTGGCCTTCTCGATGGTCTCGATCTTGGAGATGTATTTTTTCTTGAGCCACTCGATCTCTTTCGGATTCCTCTCGCCGACGACCTGGTCCTTCTCGAAAGCCACGAAATGCCAGAGCAGTTTGAACCTTTCCTTCGGCCCGTAATGTCCGCTTTGTAAAAGCCCGATCTGGTAAAGCGCCAGTTGATCCTCGCTTCTGGCGTCTTCCTCGCTCATCTTGCGGGCGCTGGTCTTGTAATCGTGGATCCAGAGGGTCCCCTGGTCATCCCGGCCCAGCCGGTCGATATAACCCTGCATCTTGAACTCGCCCTTGGGTTCCAGGTCGAAACTGACCTTCAGCTCGATACCCTCGGTCTTGTCCTGATCGAAGGGATGGTACTGGTGGTAATAATTCTCGACGAATAACCGCCCCTTTTGAAAGTAATCCTCCACCGTTTGACCGGCCTTGGCGATCCGCAGGGTGCTGGAAAAGTTCCGCTCTTTTTGTTTTTGGAGCGATTGCTGCCAGTGCTTTTCCCAATGCTGGTTGAAATAACTCATTAATTCGTTCACGGTCGGGACTTTTTGATCGACCTGTTCATAGAGATATTCCATCGTCTCGTGGAAGCGGGAACCCAGAAAAAGCTCGATCCCCTCGGCGACCGGGGAAGGCCTTCTTTCGATGTAGCGGAAGTGGAACTGGGCGGGGCAGGTGAAGTAAGTATTGATGCGGGAGTAAGAATAGATCGTCATGGGTGGATTATAACGGCGAGTCTGAATATTGTCGAACAACCTACGACGGCATCATTTGCCACAGATATACACAGATGAACGCGGATGGCGATGAACCGTCATCGTGAGGAGACGGAATTTGAAAACGCAGGAGGGAAATGAATTTTTCCACCTGTCGTTTATCAAATCCGTCTCGCCCTCCAGGCAAGGCCCTTTGGGCCTTCCACGATGACTAAGAAATCATCCCATTGATCCCATTCATCCCTGTTCCAAAGTCTTGAGATTAATCTGTGTGTATCCGTGTTCATCTGTGGCTAAAATGCTTTGATTTTCGAATTCATGGATTTAGAAAGCGACCTTCTATGGCCTTGTTGACCGCGCAATCCGTACCGCATCCCTATCCCAGGAATTATGTCCCACCGAAAGCCGACTTGGGCGACTGGACGGTGGTGGAACCGATCCTCAAGGAACTCCAAACCCGCTCCCTTCGCTCACCAGCGGACCTGAAAAAATGGCTCAACGATCTCAACGAGTTGGAGGCGGCTTTAGGCGAGGAAGGTTCCATCCGCTATGTTCGCATGACCTGCAAGACCGACGACACCCGGATCGAGAAGGATTACTTGGATTTCCTAGAGAAAATCTCGGAGCCCAGCAAATCGCTGTTCTTTGGTTTGCTCAAAAAATATTGGGAATGCCCTTTTCGTTCCGCGCTCAACGAAAAGGAATACTTTCTTTATAACCGTTCTGTCGAGAACCAATTGGCGCTTTATCGGAAAGAAAACATTCCCCTTGAGACCGAGGTTGAAAAGCTTTCCCAACAGTACCAAAAACTCAGCGGATCGCTCATGGTGACCTATGAGGGAAAGGAGCAGACCCTCCAGCAAATGGGCCGCTATCTGGAATCCACCGACCGGCAAAAGCGGGAGGAAGCCTGGCGCCTCACCTCGGAACGGCGTTTGAAGGAAGTGGATAAATTCGAGGAGCTTTTCGATGAGATGTTGAAAATCCGGGTCAAGATCGCCAAGAACGCCGGATTCGACAACTATCGCGATTACATCTTCCGGCGCAAGGAACGGTTCGATTACAGCGCCAAGGACTGCGAGGCTTTCCACGAGAGCGCCGAAAAGACCGTCAAACCGCTCGTGGATAAGATCCAAAAAAAACGCGCGAAAAAAATGGGCCTGACCAGACTGAAGCCATGGGATATGTCCGTCGACCCCGCGGGACTCCCCCCTTTGAAGCCTTTCGAGGACACGGACAAACTCATCTCCGGCTGTGAGACGATCCTGGACCAGGTCGATCCCGAATTTGGAAAGAATTTCAAGACGATGAAGGACCTAGGCCTTTTGGACCTCGAGTCCCGGAGGGGCAAGGCGCCTGGCGGGTATCAGACGGAACTGGAAGAGGCCCGCATCCCTTTTATTTTTGCCAACGCCGTGGGGATCGATCATGACGTGAGGACCCTTCTTCATGAGGGAGGGCACGCCATGCACAGTTTCGCCAAGGATCGTATCTCTTTTTATCCTTACCGTAATGCTCCTATTGAATTCTGTGAGGTCGCTTCCATGAGCATGGAATTGATGGCCGATCCTTATCTTTCTGTTTTTTATCCCGATCCGAAGGACGCAGCCCGCTCCATCATC
>CAYXYA010000047.1:0-4859 GCA_964469185.1 uncultured bacterium
GATCCCGGCGGGCCACTTGGCCCGGGGCTTTCGAGGAAAGGGGCAGGGTGTTTTTTAGACTTAAATCTTCAAAAACCCCAGGCCCTCTCTGGCGTTAGCCCCGACCAAGAGGACGTTTGGACCCAAACTAACTGAGCGTAAGGGACCCATTGGGGAATGTGTGGAGCGGGACCAATGTAGAAAAGTATTTATCTCGACCCCTGTGGTTCATGGCGGCTAGAGCCAGAGAGGGCCGAAAAGAAAAACTTCTCCGGCTCGAAAACCTGAGATTCCCACGTTGCAACCTAAGCCTATCGGCTTTGCTCCTCGGAATGACAGCAAAATGAGACCCTGCCAAAGCTGAACCCGCTTGGCTTATGGAGTTGTTTCTCTTTATAATACCCCCTCTTTCAATTCCCTTCGAGGAGCGCACTGTGTTCGGCAAAGGCAAGATCTGGTTCGACGGCAAATTAGTGGGTTGGAAAAAAGCCAACATCCACATCCTTTCGCACGTGGTCCATTACGGTTCCTCGGTGTTCGAGGGCGTCCGCTGCTACAACACGAAAAAAGGTCCCGCGATCTTCCGCTTGGACACGCACATCGACCGTCTCTATGATTCCGCCAAAATTTACCGCATGGATATTCCTTACACCAAAAAACAATTCCAGGACGCGGTCTTGAAGGTCGTGAAGGTCAACAAACTGAAGGCCTGTTATATCCGTCCTTTCGTTTTCCGCGGCTATGGAGCGGTCGGTTTGTATCCCTTGAAGAATCCCCTGCACTCGGCTATTGCGGCCTGGTCCTGGGGTTCCTATTTGGGCGAAGAGTCCACCGTGAAGGGCATCTCGGTGCGCATTTCTTCCTGGCAGAGGCCCGCGCCGAATACCTTCCCGGCTTTAGCGAAAGCAGGCGGCAACTATTTGAACTCCCAGCTCATCAAGATGGAGGCGGTGCAGGACGGTTTTGACGAAGGCATCGCGTTGGACCATTACGGTTACGTGTCCGAGGGCTCGGGCGAGAACGTGTTCATCGTGAAGAACGGCGTCATCTTCACCCCGCCGACCAGCTCGGCCATCCTGGCCGGTATCACCCGCCATTCCGTGTTCGTGCTCGCCCGCGATATGGGCGTTGAGATCCGCCAGCAAGTGCTGCCGCGTGAAAGCTTGTATATCGCCGATGAGGTTTTCCTCACCGGGACCGCCGCTGAGATCGTGCCCGTTTCGAAGATCGACAACATCGTGGTCGGTGACGGCAAACGCGGCCCTGTGACCGAGAAGATCCAAAAAGCCTTTTTTGACATCCTCAAGGGGGAAACACCCGATCGCTTCGATTGGCTGACTCCCGTCAAGTAAAAGGAATGTCCACGCAGTCCTCGAGCCAACCCAAAAAGGTTCTACTCATTCGTCTTAAGGGTATCGGGGACGTCATTCTTTCCACTCCGCTTTTTCGCGCCCTGCGTAAGCAATTTCCTGATGCCGAGATCCACCTTTTGACCCGTTCTTTTTGCGAGCCGGTTGTTCGGCACAATCCTTACCTCGATCAAGTCATCGTTCATCCTGAGAAGACCGCGTCTTTTATGGAGCTTATGCGTTTTATTGGAAGCTTGCGTGCCAACCATTACGACTGGGTGGTGGACCTGGCCGCCGAACCCCGTTCAGCCTGGCTAACGCTTTTTACCGGAGCCCCTCTGCGCGCGGGATACGCCTTCCGTTTCCGCAAGTGGGCCTTCAATCACCGCATCCCGAAGAACAAAGTCCGCAAATATCAGGGCGAAGTGAATCTGGATATCATCCGCGCGTTGGGTGTGCCGGATAAGGGGAATCAAACCGAGATATTCCTGGGTCCTGAAGATAAAAAATGGGCGGACGAGTTCTTCGCCAAGCCGGAGATCAAGAACCTCAAAACCAAGATCGGTATCAACCCAACCGGTACCTGGTCTTCCAAGCGCTGGCCCGCTTCGCATTGGCGGGAACTTATTCAACAACTCCACAAAACGTTGGGAGTGAAGCCCATTCTTTTGGGCGGTCCGGGGGACGAGGGATTGATCCAGGAAATTCGCGCCGGGTTGGAAGACATAACGCTCGTGAAGCCCGAAACGTCTTTACTGCAGGCGACAGCTTTCGTTTCTCATTTGGATCTGTTGATCGGGAACGATGGAACGCCCCAACATTTGGCCCAAGCTTTTGGCGTAAAGAGTTTGACGCTCTGCGGACCTCATTGGGGAATGAGCTGGACCAAACCGGGGGATACAAGACATCGTTATTTGCAACACTTCTTGGATTGCGGGCCCTGCGATTTGAACGTTTGCCCCTTCCCGAAAGAAAAGGGAACCGCCGCTCATGTTCATCAGGAATGTTTGGTGAAGATCACACCGGAGAGAGTTTTAAACCTAGCGAAAGAAATGCTCGGTCTTGAATAAGGTTTTTTAGTGGCTGGTCTTCATGGATTCCTTTAAAACTTTTATAATTGAGAGGTTCCCTCTTCGTTCACAGGTAATCCCTCTTAAAATCAAAACCGTCTCTTAATACCAGCATGTTAATTGTCATTTTTAAAATGTCGTAATAAGTACTTAAAAATATTCAGATAAAAAATATAAAAAACACTGAGAATTAACACAATAGAGATGAGCTCTATTAGGTAAATTAAACCTATATTCATCTCAGCAAAAAACTGATTGGTCGCAACTAAGTGACTGTAAAATAAATAAAAAATAAACGGAAGAAGAATTGCGGTAGCGGCAGAAGAATTGATAAATAATTTATTTGATTTCACTTCATCATAGTTTAGAAGATCTTTTATATTCATTTGCCCTCCGAATGGTTTTATAATTTCATCAGTGTTTTTTGTGTCTGACTATCTAGGATTTGAACTCAGTAAAAAGAGCTGGAAATGGATAAGTCTTAGGCGTTGAACTCGCCGCCGGAGACTTCGGGAACCATCCCCATATCCTTGATCATCTGATGGTCGGCGTTCTCACCCTGCCCGCCTGTCGTCAAATAACCATTCGTGAAGATGGAATTCGCCACATACAGAACCAGCGGCTGGAGGGAACGGAAGGTGACTTCGCGTCCACCGGCGGAACGAACATCCACATCCGGATGGACAAAGCGGAACAGGCTCAAAACCCTCAGGGCGTAATAGGGCTCAACGTTCGGCAGGTGCGCGAAAGGTGTTCCGGGACGAGGGTCCAAGAAGTTCACCGGCACTGAAGTGGCGCCGATCTCACGCAGGTTGTAACAAAGCTCGATGACGTCGTCGATCTCTTCGCCCATTCCCACGATACCGCCCGAACAAACTTCCATTCCGGCTTCTTTCGCGTAACGGGTGGTTTGAACACGGTCTTCGTATTTATGGGTGGAGACGATCTTGCTGTAAAGACGGTTCGACGTTTCCAAATTGTGGTTGAAACGGTCTACGCCGGCTTCGGCCAAGCGTTTGGCTTTTTCGGCGGTGAGGATGCCCAAGGAAGTGCAGACCTTCACGCCGATCTCGGACTTGATGCGGCGGGTGGCTTCGCAGATGACATCCAGGTCGCGGTTGCTGGGACCGCGGGTGGCGGTCACCATGCAGTACTTCCAGGCGCCGGCGGCTTTAGCTTTGCGGGCGCCATCCACGAGCGTTTCGACTTCCATCATGGGATATTCAGCGGTAGGCGTCGTGTATTTGGACGACTGGGAACAAAAGCCGCAATCTTCCGGGCAAGCGCCCGACTTGGCGTTCTGCAGAACATGGATGCGGACCTTGTTGCCGTGAAAGTGACGGCGGACTTTGTAAGCGGCGTGAACGATGGAAAGTGTTTCTTCTTTCGGAGCGAGGAGGACTATTTTGGCTTCCTCGCGGGTCGGGGCTATTTTTTGTAGGGCCTTATCGGTCAGAATATCCCACAGATCGGTGGAGGTGGAAGGGGCTGAGAGCATGAATGCAATCCTTTACCAAAGGTTAAAACGGGAAAAGTATAACATAGCGTTTCAACTGAATCAGAAGTGTTCCTAAAAAAACACCTTTTTGGATTGGAATTCTTTTATCCTTGAGGAACCCCTTCAGAGGGCGGGTGATATGGACCGACCAAAACGAAAAAATAAAATCCCCAAATTCTTAAAATTCTTCATGGGCTACAGCCTGGGCTTTTTTTCCTGGTACGCGGGCCTGCACTGTCTGGAAGTTGACGCTCAAGGGCACGTCGCTATTTCGAGTCAAAAGTGGGCGAGGCACCTACTCAAAGTATTCCTGTGGACCCTGGAAATCGGCTTAGTTTTCAACTTATTGATGCTTTATCGGGCTTGGATATTGAGCGCTACGGTCGGCCAAATTGAGATGGCGATCTTCCTGAAGTCGATCATCTTCCTTTATATCAAGGTTTTCTGGCCGAGGTTTTTCCCTGAGATCCTTCCCGGAATGCATGTGTTTTTCTGCCCCCAGTGTTATCAAAGACAAACCTTCCGCTTCCAGCCGGTATCTTTCCAGTTCGGCTTTTGGGTGACTTACCTTTGCCGTTACTGTTCCTGCCTGGTGAATGGTTGGGGTGAGCAGATTTTTTATCCGGTAACGGTTTCACGCCGTGAAATTTCGCCGCTTTTGATCAAACTTTTGCCCTGCGTTCTTTTGGCTTCGACCGCGGGGTGGTGGGCTTGTCGAACGCTTTGGAACCTCTTCTAACTTTACTGAGAAGTAAGATATCGCTCGGATTAAAATATTGACCTTCATTCTTGCGCATGTTTAAATGTGCCGTTCCATTTACAAAACATCGGGAGATGACCGTGCGAAACCAAGTTAAATGGCTTGCAGGGCTTTGTTTTTTAGCGGTGTCGATGCTTCTGATCCTTCCTTCTCACGCTTTAGCGCTTTTAACTATGGGCGGCCTGGTTCCCAATCTTAATAAC
>CAYXYA010000047.1:4869-9985 GCA_964469185.1 uncultured bacterium
ATAACGCTTAGGGCAACACAATCTATGACTTGTATTATAATTTTTTTTGGCTGTTTTGGTTGGTTTTCGCGGCGACCGAAGTTTTTTTGATCCTATTCATCGTCATCTACCGCAAACGGCCGGGTCACCGCGCCTATTACACCCATGGCAACAAGTGGGCTGAGATCACATGGATCACCATTCCCGCAATGATCTTGATCGGTTTGGATGTTTACCAAAGCGGACCCTGGTCTTTTATCCGTATGAATATGCCTTCGGCGTCCCAAAGCAAGCCGATCCAGGTTTTTGCCGAGCAATTCGCCTGGAATTTCCGTTACGCGGGTCCGAGCGGTAAATTCGGGACCGAAGACGACATCACCACCATCAATCAATTGCATATCGCTGTCGGCACCAAAGTCTTGGCGCATATTTCGGCCAAGGATGTCATCCATAGTTTCTTTATCCCTAACGCCCGCATCAAGCAGGACGCGATGCCTGGGATGTTGACCCATATCTGGTTCGAGATGGACAAGATCCCCGTCTGGAATTTGAAAACCCAGCAGATCGAGTATTTCACCCTGGATGAGTTCAACCAGAAGACAGTTGCCCTGGATGGGTTCAACATTTCCGCGCAAAAAGTCGGGATCGCGGGAAAAAAGATCTACTCCTACGCTTTGCCGACCCCGGCGCCACAAAAAATCAGCGTGATTCATCAGGGTAAGGTGGAGATGGTATCGGGTGAAAAAGCCCAAGCGGAGATCGAGTACGTTCAACACCCGGTGGAGATCGCCTGTGCCCAGCTTTGCGGTTTGGGCCACTATCGAATGATCGGCTATGTGATGGTGGACACGCCTGAAACCTATGACCGCTGGTATAAGCAGGCCGTGAAAGACAAACTTCGGTCAGGCAGCGATAAGTGGACGAACATTTGGGATAAATTTTTCCCTCAATATAACAACATCAATTAAGGAGAAGCCCGACATGACAGAACACGCGCACGCCGAGGGGATCCACCAAGAACCTAAGGATATTTTCCGCCGGTACATCTGGTCCTATGACCATAAGTTGATCGCCAAGCAGTATCTCTTCACGGTTTTCTTTTTCCTTATCATCGGCGGGCTTTTGGCCATGATGATCCGCTGGCAATTGGCCTATCCGGGTCAGCCGGTGCCGGTTTTGGGTAACTTGCTGCACGGCCATTTTTTCTTCGGTGACGACGGCAGTATCAGCCCGGAAGGGTACCTTCAGCTCACCACCATGCACGGAAGTATCATGGTTTTCTTCGTGATGATCCCGCTTCTGGTCGGTGTTTTCGGTAACCTTTTGATCCCTATGCACGTGGGAGCCAGGGACGTGGCTTTTCCGATGCTCAACGCTCTGGCTTATTGGCTCTATTTCCTCGCTGGAGTGATCGCTTTCTGGTCCTTTTTCTTGTCGAAGGGCGCCTCGGAATCGGGTTGGACCGGTTATCCGCCCTTGAGCGATGTCGCTACCGCGACCCCCGGTTCGGGTATGGGTCAAATCTTTTGGCTTCTGGCTGTTTTCGTCGCGGGATTCTCTTCCATCGTCGGCGGACTGAACTTCTTGACCACGATCGTCAAAATGCGCTGCCCGGGCATGACGTGGGACCGCGTACCCTTGGTGACCTGGTCGCAGCTCATCACCTCGGTCTTCCAAACTTTGGCCACTCCGGTTCTCGGTTCGGCCATGGCCTTGATGTTCATGGACAAAGTTTTCGGCACGACCTTCTTCCTGCCGTCGGGTCTTCATGATAGCGACGATCAGCTGATAGGCGGAGGCGGGGGAGGACACCCGCTCCTTTGGCAGCATATTTTTTGGTTCTACTCCCATCCGGCCGTTTACATCTTGATCTTGCCGGGCATGGGGATCGCCTCGGAACTCATCGCGACTTTTTCGCGCAAACCGATCTTCGGTTACACGCCCATGATCGTTTCGATGTCGTCCATCATGGGATTGGGTTTTATCGTCTGGGGCCATCATATGTTCGTCTCGGGTATGAGCCCGGCGATGGGCGCAGGTTTCATGGCCACGACCATGTTGATCGCCTTGCCCTCCGCGGTGAAAGTGTTCAACTGGCTGGGAACCATCTGGCGCGGTAATATCCATTTCACCGTTCCGATGGTGCATGGATTGACCTTCGTTTCTATGTTCATCATCGGTGGATTGAGCGGTCTTTTTATGGCCGCGACACCGGTCGATCTTTACATCCACGACACTTATTACATCATCGCCCACTTCCACTATGTCGTTTTCGGTGGATCGCTTTTCGCTGTTTTCGGCGGGATCTTCTTCTGGTTCCCCAAGATGTTCGGCCGCATGATGAACAACACCCTGGGTTATATCCATTGGTTCTTGACCTTCGCGGCCTTTAATTGCACCTTTTTCCCCATGCATTTGCTGGGCGAAGGCGGCCATATGCGCCGTTTGTATACGGCGACCGAGTACCAATATCTTCAACCCATGCAGCACATCAACGTGTTCATCAGCATTTCGGCGTTCGTGCTTGGCGCGTCCCAGCTTATTTTCATCTTCAACGTTTTCTACAGCGCGACTCGTGGCCCCAAAGCCCCGGCCAATCCCTGGAACGCGATGACTTTGGAGTGGACGACGCCGTCGCCGATCCCTTATCACAATTTCGACAAGATCCCCACGGTTTACCGCGGGCCGTACGAGTACAGCAACCACGAGGCGGATAAGAAGGGGACTGATTGGCTGGCTCAAGACGAGAAATTTCCGGCTTAACCGATCTAAATAAACGGGAGAATTCCATGACACACAGCGTCGTCAAAATTGAATCCGAAGAAAGGCTGGAACAGGTCACGTTCGGGATGTGGCTGTTCATCGGTTCCGAGATCATGTTCTTCACGGCTTTCTTCGCGATGTATATCATCATGCGCAACGCGCATCCGGAGCTCACGCCCCCGCATACCCTGGAGGGTCTCACGGAAAGCATCAAGGGAACCTTTGAGACGATCCGGTGGATCTTCGGGGCGAAGATCGCCTCGGTCGAGGGAGTCGTTCCGCAACCCAACGTTTTTATCGCGGGGATCAATACCTTTATCCTGGTCACCAGCAGTTTGTTCATGACCAGGGCGGTCAACGCCAGCAAAGAAGGGGATTCCAAAACGACAAGCTTCAACTTGTTCTTGACCGCGATGAGCGGGTTGCTGTTCTTGGGGTTGAAGTCCATCGAGTATCTCGGCGAGATCCGGGAGCATTTGCTTCCCTCGACCAATATTTTTTACAGCTGTTATTACACCACGACGGGATTCCACGGATTGCATATCTTGATCGGTGTGGGGGTCCTGTTGATCCTGTCATGGCGCGCCCGGCGGGGGGATTTCACCAGGACCTATAACAGCCCGGTGGAAGTTTGCGGTCTTTATTGGAGCTTGGTCGAAGCGGTGTGGTTCTTCCTGTTCCCTGTTTTGTACTTGGTTTAACAAAGTGCTAAAAAAGTATTTTTCAGCATCCTGTTAAGGAGAAACGATCATGAATAAAAATAAAAAGGTCATTTTCACACTTCTGCTGGTCATCACGGCGGTCCAGATCGCCCTTTCTTACCTTAAGTTAGCCGGGGTGGGCAACATCGTCGCCGCTTTACTTTTGGGCGCCGCCGAGACCATTTTGGTGGGGATCTATTTCATGGGCCTGGATAACGAGAAGCGCCTCATCAAGGTGACGGCCTTGTTTCCTTTCGTCCTGTTCTGCATTATGAACGCGGCGGTCATTTTGGATGTGTTGTTTTTCAAAGAACGCTAAGCGTTCCGGGAGGTCGGCGTGAAGATCTCGGTCTATTCTTTACCGGCCTTCCTTTTTTGTTCCCTCGCCGCACCCTTCCTGCTGGCCTGTCCCTTTTGCAGCGATAACATCTCCCGAGGCAATAACGGGTTCACCGGGATCAGCGTGGGTATCGTCATCTCGATCTTTTTTCTGCTCGGTATGGTGGGATCTTTAGTGGGATTCGTCATCTGGCTCATCATCAAAGAAGGAAAAAAATCCGACCAGCGCCACGCCTTGGCGGCGCAGCGGGCTTCGCATAATCCCTAATTTTTTTCTATCGGGTAGATCCATTTAACGCCATTGATCTCCATCGTTCGTGGATCCTGCGAGAAAACGGCGGCCCCGGTTTTGGAACTTTCCCACTGCTTATCCCATTGAATGACCGTTTGGACGGCGTTCCTTTTCGGTGAAAATTCAACCTCGGACAAAGAGCGCACGACAAAATTAGCTTTCAACTTTTTCCCCTCGTTTTCACCCTTTGCCACCGATGTTTCCAGACCGTTCTCGAATAGGACGACCCAAATTTTTGAGTTTTTAAGATCGGCCTGACTTTTTGGGGGATCGAATCTGACGCTCAAAGTGAGGATCTGCCCGCTCAATTTGGCCGCGATGTCGAATGGAACGATCTTCTGCCGCTTTGCCGCCGAGGCCACCTCCGAGTCCGCCCGCCTTGAATCGCTCCCGTTAAAACCATAATGGCCCGATACCACCATCTCCGGCGTGTAGACGGAACGATCGCGAAAGGATCCGGCGTATTGTCTTTGACGGGCGGTGAAAAGGTGGGATGAGAAGGCGTCCTTCCACCCTTGATAGTCCCAATAATCCACGTGGAAGGCGAGAGGGAGAGCCTTTCCCTGTTCGAACAGGCGCATCCCCCAGGTGTTCAAGAGATCCTCGGCGGGCGGACAGCTGGAACAACCTTGCGAAGTGAAGAGTTCGATCAAAACCGGCGATGGAGAGGCTGCCGGCCGGAGGCTTTGGCCCTGTCCAATAAAGGGGAAGGCTGAGAGCATCAAGGCGATAAGACTTTTCCGGCCTATTTTCATGATCTTTATCCTGAGTGTCGTATTGATGATCTATACGGTGGAATGGATGAAAAAGTTTCAGGTCGACTGTCACAAGCCGGGATGGTCCCGCAAGAAGGAAGCGACAGCTTCCGCTAATCGTTTCGGTATTTCCGATCTGCGGGGGTTGTTCATAGCGATGGGTTTTTCGAACAAAGGGTAGACTTTTGAAATACCCATTTCCTCGAGCCAATCGATACCGGGATCCATCGCGCCCACGATCGCGATACAGGGAACGCCCAGTTTTTTCGCCATCAGAGAAACGGAGA
>CAYXYA010000048.1:0-9896 GCA_964469185.1 uncultured bacterium
ATACGTCTAAAGGCTCTTGTCGGCCATCGGTCGTCAGATGGAACTCGGTAACGTGACCGCTGATCTTGGAGTTTCATGCTGAAATTTTTTTTCAAAAACCTGCGCCGGTTTTTTTTACTCGCCGTTTTTTTGGCTTGTGTGTGGCTTTTGGCGCACCGCAATTCCTATCCTTCCGCCCGCGGGGTCACCTACAAGGACGCGGCATTGAAGCTTTGGCTTCCTGTCCAAAGATCGGTCACGTGGTTGATCACCTTTCCCGAGAATACTTTGAATCAGGTGCGTGAATTAAGGAACCTCCGAAAAGAAGTCGATCGTCTGCAGGTTGAGAACCAATCCTTGCATATGGAATTGTCCAATCACAGGTCGTTGGAATCCGATCTCGCCCGGTTAAAGAATGTTTTAAAAATAAAGTCAAAACTCCCGCATAAAGCCCAGATCGCCCGGATCATCGCTCACGATCCCAGTACTTGGAACAAAAGCTTTGTGATCGATATCGGGTCGGATGACGGCGTCCAGCCCGACTCGCCGGTGATATCTGAACAGGGGATCGTGGGACGGATCATGGAAACGACCCCGAAAAACTCAAGGGTCCTTCTTTTAACGGACACGGATTCAAGCGTCGCGGGCATTGATCAACGATCCCAGGTGACGGGCGTCGTCCAGGGAACGGGCCGGAACGAGTTCAGGTTTGGCTACGTCAACGCCAGCGAGGATGTCCAGAAAGATGATGTGATCGTTTCGTCGGGATTGGGGGGTATTTTCCCGAAGGGGTATGTCATCGGGTCCGTGCTGAAAAAAACACAGTCGGATAACGGGCTTAATACCGAGATCCAGGTGATCCCGGCGGTCGATTTCGCGGCGCTGGATTATGTCTTCGTCCTGCCGCCCATCAATATTTACGAGTAGGCTGATATGAAACTTCACTCAAGAATTTTTCTGATCTTAACGGTTTTTTTTGTCCAGCAATTACCCGGCGTGTCCGACTGGGGCATTGACCTGCCCCTGCTTTTCGTCGTTTTGACCGGCCTAAGAACAAGCCCGTCAAAAGCGGCGGGGTGGGGTTTTTTTATGGGAATGATCCAGGACCTGTTGTCCGCTGGATGGATCGGCCCCAATACCATCGCGAAAACCATGGCGGGGCTCACCGCTTCATTTTCTCAGATGCATATTTATAGGGAAAAGGTTTTGACTCAGACATTCCTTATCTTTTGGGCCTCTGTTTTCCATCAATTCCTCATTTACGCCTTGATGAAATGGGACGGTTCAGCCCCTTGGACGGGCGACGCGGTTGGGATCGGACTGCGGACGGTCTTAATGACGACCTTTGCCGGCGCCGTGGTTTGTCTTTTTGTCGTGCGTTTCCGCAGACGGCGGTTCGATCCGGCGACGGCTTGAAAATCAAGCGGTGATCTTTTGGAGGATCCGTGGCTTTAAAATTCCCCCGCGGGGCAAGGTTCAGCGGCTCAACCGAAAAGAAGATGAATTTTTTGCTCGGCGGGATTACGCTCGCCTTTGTTCTTATCTTCTTCAAACTTTTCTATCTTCAGATCCTCAATTATCCCTACTATCGGAACCTATCCGACAATAATAGTCTCCGGTTGATCACTGCCCGGGCTCCACGGGGGATCATCACCGACCGCAACGGCGAAATTTTAGCGACCAACATTCCCACCTATTCTCTTTTTATGGTTCCCGCGGACGTGAAGGCCTATAGTGCCACGCTTATCCGTCTTAGCCAAATATTGGGCGAGCCGCTTTCTTCCCTGGAATTGTTGATTGAGAGCCGCCGTCAAAGGCGCAAGTTCGAGCCGATCCGCCTGGAATCTCATTTGGATGAAAAGCTCATCTCTGAGATCGAAGAGAATCGCGCACGCCTCCCAGGTGTTTATATCCAGATGGAACCAGAACGGTATTATCCGCATGGGGAGCTGGCTTCCCATGTGTTGGGTTATATCGGGGAGATCAGCGAGGAAGACCTGACCCGCTTGAGAGAAGGCGGTTATGCGGTGGGGGATTCGATCGGTAAAAAGGGAATGGAGCGGACTTACGACCGTATTTTGCGTGGTGAGAACGGAGGGGTCCAGGTCGAGGTGGACGCCTCAGGCATTCAACGCCGGACTCTGGCGTTCAAAAAACCGATCCAGGGCCAGACCCTTCAATTGTCCATCGATTGGAAAGTCCAGGAGCTCGCGGAGAAGCTGATGGCCGACCAGGTCGGGTCGATCGTGGCGACCGATCCCAAGACCGGAGAGGTCCTTGCTATGGTCAGTCATCCGAATTTCGACCCGAACGAATTCGTCAGCGGTATCTCCTTCAAAGATTGGAACAAGCTATTGAAGGATAAGAACCATCCCCTTCAAAACCGGTCCATCCAGGGACAATATCCCCCTGGCTCCATTTTTAAGTTGGTCACGGCTTTGAGCGCTTTGGAAGACGGCGACATTGATCTGAATAAGGTTTTTCTTTGCCGCGGTATTTTTTGGTTCAAAACATGGCCTTATCGGTGCTGGAACAGTTCCGGCCATGGCTGGGTCTCCCTGGAACGAGCGATCATCGAGTCTTGCGATATATTCTTCGATCAGCTGGGTCTTTTAGTGAAAGTTGAAAAGATAGCGAAAGTCGCCAGGGATCTTGGCCTGGGGAGCAAAACTCAGATTGACCTGGATTCGGAAGCGGTGGGGTTGGTCCCGAATCCACGTTGGAAGGAAGCGACTCAGCATCAGCCATGGTTTCCTGGTAATACGATCCAAATGAGTTTCGGTCAGGGTTATCTTTTGACGACGCCGCTTCAAATGCTGGATGTGACGTCGGGTATCGCGATGAACGGCAAGATCTACAAACCTCATTTTTTATATAAGGTGGTGGATCAAAACACCGGCAGGACCATTTTTGACAAACAGCCTGAGATCCTTCTGGGGGCCGGTCTCAACCAGGATCATTTGAGTTTCATCAAAGGGACTATGGAAAAGGTGATCACTTCCGATCGAGGAACGGGCAAGAAGGCCCGTATTAAGGGAATTCGGGTGGCGGGAAAAACAGGCACTTCTGAAAATCCTCAAGGAGCAGACCATGCTTGGTTCACAGCCTTTGCGCCAGCGGAAGATCCGAAAGTCGCAGTCATCGTTCTGGTCGAAAACGGAGGAGAAGGCGGGATCGTTTCCGCTCCCATCGCCAAACGCATCATGGAGCAGGCCTTGGGCTTGGATGTGACGCCTTGGCAGGTCCCTACTCCCTCAGCCGCGCTGGATCCACTCATAGCAAAACCCACCCCGGTGACCGGAGTGGCGCCATGAGGAAACATTCTCCCATCAAAGCCTATTTTAGGGGAGTCGATTGGGTCTTGATTTTTTGTGTGATGGCCCTGTCGTTCATCGGATTCTTTGTCATCTATTCCGCTACCGTCCATAATTCGGACATCTCTCAGCTTTGGAAAAAGCAATTGTTTTGGTTCGCTATTTCTTTGATCGCCATGTGGGTCTTCTCGCGGATCGATTACCGGTTTTGGATGGAAGCTTCTTATGTTTTTTACTGGGTCGCCATTATTTCACTTTTGGCGGTATTGATCATCGGGGACCAGACCAACGGCGCCAAGCGCTGGATCAAGCTTGGGTTTCTTTCCTATCAGCCTTCTGAATTGGCGAAACTTTCGGTGCTCTTGGTCTTGGCTCGTTATATTGGGAGCAAAACGGTGGAGCTATTCTATCTGTCGAAATTCTTCCTCCTCTTGGCGCTGCTGGCCCTGCCTTTGCTCCTCATCCTCAAACAGCCCGATCTTGGGTCCGCGCTCCTTCTTGTCCCTGTCTCGGTCATCCTGATGTATGTGGGCGGCATTCGGGCCCGCTGGTTGTCCTGGATCTTCATCATGGCGGCCGCCTCCAGTCCACTCATCTGGCATTTCTTAAAGGATTATCAACGGGAACGATTGGAGGTGTTTATCAACCCCCAGGATGACCCTCTGGGCGCCGGGTATAACATCATCCAATCCACGATTGCCATCGGTTCCGGCGGCATTTCGGGGAAAGGCTACATGCAGGGAACCCAGACCCAACTTTCCTTTATACCGGAGCATCACACGGACTTCATTTTTTCGGTCGTGGGCGAGGAGTGGGGTTTTGTGGGCTGCCTGGTGGTGCTGGGGCTTTATTTTTTCATGATCCAAAAGACCTTTCAGATCTCCCGGAAGGCGCGTGACCGCGAAGGGTCCCTGCTGGCGCTGGGCATCGCTGGCATGTTCACAGTTCAGATCATCATCAACGTTGGTATGACAGTGGGACTTTTGCCGGTCACCGGATTGACCCTTCCCTTTATCAGTTATGGCGGGTCCTCCCTGATGTTCAGCTACGCCGCTATCGGGATACTTCTGAATATCTCCTATGCCAATCGGCGACCCGTTCTGATCACCGGAAAAGGCTGAGGATTTTCAGCGAAAAATAAGGTCTTTTGCTATACTCATTCCCAATTCGACTTAAGGAAACGGTATGGCCGCTCAACGAAAACCCATCAAGCTCACGCGGAAAAACGGCCTTGTTATTTTCGCCCTTTCCTTTGTAGCCACCTTTGTCGCCGTCTCTGTTTTACGCCAAGTATTCATTCCAAAAGAAGAGATGGATTGCTACAACCGGATTATCACCCTTCAAAAATCGGTCGATCAATGGAATCAGGCCCATCCTGACAAGATTCTCAAGGATGATATTGATGAAGCCGGCTTAGCTAAAGAAGGGTTCTTACAGCCTCTGACTTACGACCATAACCAACACTACTATTTCGTGGGCGAGACAGCCCACGGGCTCAAGGTGAAGTGCAATAAACACGAGGACAATCCTTTGATCCTTCGCGTTACCGGAGATCTGCTTCTCGCCGTCTTAGTCTTCGTTGTCTTCTGCGCTTTTCGCGGTTATGTTCTTTTCGATCCTAGCTGAAAATCCCATTAACTCCCGAAGAAAGGTTCCATCATGAGTGAAGTTTTAATTGTCGGTTCAGTCGCTTATGACGGGTTAAAAACACCCTATGGATCGGCTGCCAGGGCCCTGGGAGGGGCGGCGACTTATTCCAGCTTGGCCGCTTCTTTATTCTCGCCTGTCCGCATGGTAGGAGTCG
Organism: uncultured bacterium; assembly: GCA_964469185.1. Taxonomy (GTDB): domain Bacteria; phylum Oederibacteriota; class Muellerivitia; order Muellerivitales; family Muellerivitaceae; genus CAYXYA01. The sequence goes on from CAYXYA010000048.1 coordinate 5,098, forward strand.
TCGGGAATGACTTTAAAGAATCTGATCTGAGGATGCTCCGCCGTCACAAAATCAACACGGATCTCGTGACCCGGGAAAAAGGGAAGACCTTTTATTGGAAAGGCTATTACGAGAACGACATGGCCATCGCCCACACGGTCAAGATCGACCTAGGCGTTTTCGAACGCTTTGATCCGCATATCACTGGAACCGCGCGGACCATTCCATATGTTTTCTTGGCCGCCATCCATCCCGAACTGCAAATGAACGTGCTGAACCAAATGACCCGTCCGAAGTTCGTGGTCCTGGATACGAGAGACTTATGGATCAACATCACGAAGCCCGCGCTTTTGAAAGTTTTGCGGAAAACGGATCTGGTCGTCGTGAACGACCAGGAGACCCGCCTTTTGACCGGCGAGATGCATCTTTTAAAAGGCGCGAGGGCCCTGCAAAAACTGGGTCCTAAGATCGTCATCGTTAAAAAGGGCGAGCACGGGGCCATGTTGTTCGGGCCGGGTTGGACCTTTCTATCCCCCGCGGTTCCTTTGGATTATGTGGTCGATCCGACTGGCGCGGGTGACACCTTCGCGGGCGCTTTTATCGGCTACTTGGCCAAGTACCCCAAGGTCACTCCCGAAATATTGAAACAGGCGGTCATCGTGGGCAATCTGGTCGCTTCATTTACAGTTCAGGGTTTTGGGACAAAGTCCATCGGGGCCTTGAATCACTCGAAATTGAAAAAGCGGTCCGTTGAATATCACAAGTTCGCGAGCATTCCGAAGGTGAAGCTGTAATCGCGGTAATGATAGATAACAAGAAAAAATTAGATCTTTGGGCCCTGAATTTAGATTTAAAAAAATCCGACATGAATCTAGGCCGTTCGAAGATGAGGTGGATTTTGGCGATCTGTTTGGGGGTCGTTTTTCTTTTTAGCCTTTTTGCTCCGTTTGCTTGGAAAGCTCCCTTTGTGTCGTTGGGGGTGTTTCTGTTTTGGATCACATTGTTTCTCGGTTGGCCAAAACGACCTACGGATCGGCGACAAATATTTGTTCATGTCTTTTCTCAAGCTGTTTTTTGGTTCGTTTTTGTAATGTTAATTAGTGTTATTGGAGACCGGACAAATAAAGCTTTGTTGAATGTTGGATTGTTTAAGTTTTTTTATATTTTAATTATTTTGTTAGTATTGAAGCTGAACCATATGATCTTTGGTCGTAGGTGAATGATTCGCCTAAAGGCTTCCTTGGCCATCGGCCCTTCGCTGGGGTGCGAAGGGCTTGGCGTCTTGGCGGTGAAATAGGTTCTTTTTAGGGGTTTAAAACATGGCCATTCAAACCGAAGCAAATCTCATCAAAAAATTTCCGCCCTACCTTTTCGCGCGCCTCAACGCCGAGAAGCTCGCGGCCCGTCACAAGGGTGTGGATGTCATCGATTTTGGTATGGGAAACCCTGACAGCCCGACCCCGGCTCCGATCGTCAATAAGCTCATCGAAGTAGTGCAGGACAAAAAGTCTCACCGCTACTCCACTTCCAAGGGCATTCCACCTTTTTTGAAAGCTGTTTCCCGCTGGTACGACCGCAAGTACGGGGTCTCTATCGACTATAAAACCGAAGCGGTTTCGGTCATTGGTTCCAAAGAGGGTTTGGCACATCTCGGGTTGGCGGTCATCAATCACGGCGATAAGGTTTTGGTCCCGAATCCCACTTACCCCATCCATCACTACAGCGTTGTCATTGCCGGCGGGAGCATCGTGCCCGTGTCCATTCTGGATGGCCCTGAAGCCTTCATGAAAAACTTGGACAAGGCCTTCTCGAAAGCCCGCCCTAAGCCCAAGATACTCATCATCAACTTCCCACATAATCCGACGACAATGTGCGTGGACCAGGAATTCTTCAAAGACATCGTGAAGTGGGCGAAGAAGAACCAGGTAATGGTCGTCCATGACCTGGCGTACGCAGACATCGTTTTTGACGGCTATAAGTCCCCCAGCTTTTTGGCGACCAAAGGCGCGAAGGATATCGGCGTTGAGATATTCACCATGTCCAAATCCTACAACATGGCTGGCTGGCGCATCGGCTTTGCCGCGGGCAATCCCAAGGTCATCGCCTCCTTGGCGAAGATCAAAAGCTATATGGATTACGGGATTTTCACCCCCATTCAAGTGGCGGCAATCACCGCTCTCGACAGCCCGGAAGAGAATCTTCGTAAACTGGCCGCGCTTTATCAGGAGCGCCGCAACATCATGGCCGATGGCATGAACGCGATGGGTTGGCCGGTTGAAAAACCCAAGGCGGCCATGTATTTATGGACGAAGATCCCTCAACGGTTCGCCAAGATGACCTCGATCGATTTCGCCATGATGCTGTTGAAAGAAGCGGGAGTGGCGGTCTCGCCCGGTTCGGGTTTTGGAAGCTTGGGTGAGGGTTATGTGCGTATCGCGCTGGTGGAGAACAAGGATCGCATTCGCCAGGCTTTGCGGAATATGCGAAAATTGTTTTCTTAAAATAATCTTGAGGTGAATTTTAAAATGGATTTAGCCGATCGGATGAAACTCATTACCCCGTCGATGACCCTGGCTATCGACGCTAAGGCCAAGAAGCTGAAAGAAGAGGGGCAGGACATCCTCAACTTTGGCGTGGGCGAACCCGATTTCAACACGCCCCAGGTGATTTGCGATGCCGCGAAAAAAGCCATCGATGAAGGTCACCACAAATACACTCCGGCGGCGGGAACGCTGGAATTGCGCAAGGCCATTGGCGCCTATCTGGACCGTGAATATAAAGTTCAATATGAACCAACTGACATCGTCGTTTCGGGTGGAGCGAAACATTCTCTCTACAACGCTTTTTTAGCTTTGGTGAATCCTGGGGATGAAGTGCTCATTCCTTCGCCTTTCTGGGTTTCTTATCCGGAACAAGTGAAGTTCGCGGGCGGAGTCCCGGTTTATGTGGACTGTCCCGAATCAGCCGAATTCAAACTCACTCCCGAAGCGTTGAAGGCAAAGATCACACCCAAGACGAAAGTCCTCATACTCAATTCACCCAGCAATCCGACCGGCGCGGTCGTGGGTCGCAAGGCGATGGAGGGCATCGCCGAGTTGATACTGAAACACAAGATTTGGGTCGTTTCGGATGAGATCTATAGCAAGCTTATCTACGGAGAAGAACATGTTTGCTTCCCGGCACTTTCCAAAGAAGTCGCGGCGCAAACTATCCTCATTAATGGAATGTCCAAAGCGTACGCGATGACGGGCTGGCGTATTGGTTACGCCGCAGGACCCGCGAAGATCATGAAAGCCATCGCGGATTTTCAGAGCCACTCCACCTCGAACCCGACCGCCATCGCACAAAAGGCCTCTGTGGCCGGTTTGGCGATGCCAAATTCCGAGATCCAAAAAATGGTCGACGTATTCCAAAAACGCCGTGACATCATCGTGGAGGGGCTCAACACCATCCCCGGTGTGAAGTGCCTGAAACCTGCCGGAGCTTTTTACGTGTTTCCCAATGTGAAAGCTCTCCTCAAGCCTAGCCGCGCCACATCGATGGAATTGTCCGAGTACTTGCTCGACAAAGCCAAGGTGGCCATTACGCCGGGTATCGCCTTCGGCACTGAGGGTTATTTGCGGATCTCCTACGCCACCAGTGAAAAGAACATTCTGGAAGGTTTAAGGCGCATCAAAGAAGTCGTTTGAAAGCCTCGCGTTTCAAGCCTTTTTGTTGAAACTGCCTGTTCTTTTCGATAATCTATACATCCTTTTAATAGAAACGCCCCGGTTTGAGGTTCAATCCGGGGCGTTTTGTTATTTAAAGCTTTTTTAAAGGATTTGGAGAGAAAACGATGGCTGAAAAATCCGTCATACAAATTGGCATGATCGGCTTTGGCAATGTTGGCCAGGGCGTTTACCGCTTGCTGGAAAAGAACCGCTCGCTCATCGAGGCCAAGGTCGGCGCGCAAATGCGCATCAAGAAGATCGTGGTGCGCGATATGGCGAAGGCGCGCGAAGTCGCTGTGCCGGAAGGCATGTTAACCACCAGTTATGAAGAAGTTCTCACAGACCCCGAGATCGACATCGTTCTGGAACTCATGGGCGGCTACGAGCCTGCCCGCACTTATCTTTTGGATGCCATGAAACGCGGCAAACACATCGTCACCGCGAACAAGGCCCTTCTTTCCATGCATTGGGACGAGATTATCAAAACCGCTCGTGAACACAAAGTAGATATCTACTTCGAGGCGGCGGTTTGCGGGGGTATTCCCATCGTCCAGGCGCTCAATGACGGGCTGGCCGGCAATAACATCACGTCCATTTATGGCATCGTGAACGGCACGACCAACTTCATCCTTCAAAAAATGACCGAGGAAAAGAAATCCTTTAAAGAAGCCCTTCAAATGGCTCAGAAAAAAGGTTTGGCTGAGGCTGATCCTACCTTGGATATCAACGGTATGGACGCGGCCCATAAATTGTCCATCTTGGCTTCGCTGGCTTTCTCCAAACGGGTCAAGGTCGAGGATATCTATGTGGAGGGTATCGACCGTATCACAGTCCAGGATATCGAGTTCGCCAAGGAAGAGTTCGGCCGTATCGTGAAGCTTTTCGCTATCGCGGAAGTGGAGGGTGATGAACTCGAGGTTCGGGTCCATCCCACTCTGATCCCGGAGGACCACTTGTTGGCCAAAGTCGACGGCGAATACAACGGTGTATTGATCACTGGCGATTTTGTGGGAACCACCATGTATTACGGTTTGGGCGCGGGCAGTAAACCGACAGCCTCGGCGGTCATGAGCGATCTCATCGACGTCGGCCGCAGTGTGCACGATAACG
>CAYXYA010000049.1:0-9862 GCA_964469185.1 uncultured bacterium
TGAACGATGCCCTGCTGGCCCGACTCGAAGTTGAAAAATTGAACGCCGAACTTCTTCACGTTCTTTTCGATGGCGCTCATCATTTGCTCGGCTTCGCTGTCCTGAAAGGGACGGGCCTGGCTCTTGGTGGGAACGATATGATCCACCGTGGCGAAGGTGAGGTTGGGATAAGCCACCTTCAGGCCCTTTTCCGTGACCATGTCGAAGGCCTGGGGACTGGTGACCTCATGGATGAGATGCAGTCCGATGAAGAGTTGGTATTGTCCCGTGGGGAGTTTATCCACCACGTGAGCGTCCCAGACTTTGTTATAGAGAGTTCCTTTGGCCATACAAACCTCGTTCAATTTAGTTGTCATCGCGAGGAGCTGCGCCAATCGGCGCGATTAGCGACGTGGCGATCCCAGTTAGACGTTTGTTTTTAAACTGAGATTGCTACGTCATTTTCGGTCACCTATTCGGTGACCATTCCTCGCAATGACAGATAGACATTAAGTCTTAATGCCTCTATTTGTAAAAGATATAGTTACTATGCTATATATAGTTAATAACTATGGAGACCCATCAACTTCGTTATTTCCTCGCTGTCGCGCAGACAGGCCGGTTCACCACCGCGGCCAAACAATGCAATGTGTCCCAGCCTTCCCTCAGCGTTCAAGTCGCCAAACTTGAGGATGAATTGGGCGGAACGCTTTTCGAGCGGACCCGCAAGGGTGGGAAGCTGACGGCGAGAGGAGAAATTTTTCTTCCAAGGGCCAAGGCAATACTCGAACAGATGGAGTCCGCCCGCGAAGACGCGAAAGCTTTATCGGGTCTGGCGATGGGCAAGGTCAGTCTTGGATGCATGCCGACCACCGGCGCTCACCTGCTTCCACCTATTCTCACGGCTTTTCGGAAGGCTTACCCCAAGATCCAAGTCCAATTAAAGGAAGAATCGTCGCCCGACCTAGCGCGCGATCTGGAACAGGGAGAAGTGGAACTGGCCATCATGGATGAAGCCGGTTTGCGGCCCGGGTTGGACCATCAAACCATCCTCACTGAGGAACTGCTTCTGGCTCTACCGGCGAAACATCGGTTGGCGGGGAAGAAAGTCTTGAGCCTCAAGCAAGTCACCGAAGAACCCTTCATCCTGATGAAAGCGGGACACGGTTTTCGCCAGATCACCTTGGATTTTTATCGGAAGATCGGACTGGAACCCAAGGTGGTCTTTGAGAGCGGCGGCATCGAGACCGTGCAAGCTTTGGTGGCGGCGGGATTAGGGATCAGCTTGGTCCCGCAAATGGTGGCGAAGTATTCAGGAGTGGTTTACGCGAAGATCTCACAACCCAAGGCGGCACGGACTTTATCTTTGGCTTGGAGGAAGAAGGCGGGGTTGTCGCCCGCGGCGGAAGCGCTTAGGAAGATTATCGTTGGGACGGTTAAATAGGGTTATTAATTTAAAGAGGATTTAATGCGGATACACGAAATTAAAGATAAAAAAGGACGGGTTTTTGCTTTTGAAGTTAGTAGTAGTTCTATTGGACGTGGAGGCATATGTAGTGTCGTAAAAACGATTCCCAACTCAAAAATTATACGTGAATACAGAAAGTTTTCATTTTTTTCAAAGGATGAGATCTGTAAGTTCAAAGTCAATGGACAACTTTTTAAGGTGTCGGAACCATGGGGAGACAGTAGCCGATTCTGGATTGGTCCAGACCCACCTAAATACTGCAAACAAACTATCATAGTAAAAAAGGCTTTTGCCAAACTTGGTTGGGTTCGGGCAATCCTTCGTTCATTCGGTTGGCTTGGTTAGGGCGAAAGGAATCTCTTATTCGCGACCGCCTTACCAGAACCAGTTTTAAAATACCGCTCTAATTTTCTGGCATGAATTTCAGTTTCAACCGCGACATATGATTTTAATTTAACGGGACGGAATAATTTTGTGGAAAGGACATTTCCGTTTTGATGGGAGTGAATGCGTCTTTTAAGATCGTCGGTGGATCCTACATAAATATTGTCGTTATTTAATTTCAAAAAATAAACATACCACATAGTAATTTACCTTATCGTCCTCCTACGCTTAAGCTTCGGAGGACACTCCTTGCTCTATTCGACTTCGGGGGCCGGCCTAAATAAATGGCCAGCCACCCGAAGCTCGAAGAGCATAGGGTGGCGGAGAGGGAGGGATTCGAACCCCCGTTACGATTGCTCGTAAATCTGATTTCGAGTCAGACGCATTCGACCACTCTGCCACCTCTCCGGGTCAAATAACTAGATAAGTTGTAGAAGCTCTTTTTAGTATCGTACGAATGCGTCTACGACGCATGAACGAAATAAAACCCTATTTAAATTCTCGATGGACGATTTCGTTTCGCCTTTAGGCGCCGACCACTTGTCCTTCGCTTCGCTCCGGCCAATCCACCTCTCCGTGAGGTTGTTTGCCATTAAAAATGGGTTAAGTGGATGGGTATTCTAGAAGAATCAAACCATTCCCCACAAGCATGACCGAAGATATTTCAATTCGCCTTTATTTATGAGAAATTAGCGCATGCAAAAAACCTCCATCGCTCATCTCCGCCGGGAATACAGCCACCGCGCTTTATTGGAAAAGAACTCACCCCGGAACCCCTGGGTCCTCTTTCAAAAATGGTTCAAGGAAGCCCTCAAAGCCCAGGCCCTGGACGCGAATGCTTTTGCTGTCTCCACCGTTTCGAAGTCCGGAAAACCCTCTAACCGCATGGTTTTATTGAAGGGCTTGGACAAGCAAGGGTTCGTGTTTTTCACCAATTACCAAAGCCAAAAGGGCAAAGAGGTGACGAAGCGTCCAGTGGCCAACCTTCTTTTCTTTTGGCCCCAGCTCAGCCGTCAGGTTCGAGTGGAAGGCCGTGTAACCAAAGTTTCTTCAAGAGAATCGGATGCCTATTTCAAAAGCCGTCCGCGGGGAGCTCAGCTGAGCGCCTGGGCTTCGCATCAAAGCGAAGTGATCCCTGACCGTGAGTTTCTTGAGAAGCGGATGAAGGAATTGGAGGACTGTTATAAAGGAAGGCCGATTCCAAGACCACTCTATTGGGGAGGCTTTCGGGTCGTTCCTTCCATTATCGAATTCTGGCAAGGAAGATTGAACCGTCTTCATGACCGGTTAAGGTATCAACGAAAAAGCAAGGGTGGATGGCGTCGCGAGCGGTTGGCGCCCTAAAAATGATAAAATCCGAAACACGAAATAAGATCAAGCAGACCCTCGGCATCCTGGCCGTGGTCGTTCTTTTTTATGTCGCGCTTTGGATCCTTCGCCGCGAGATCCGGGCCAGCCACTATGAGGACGTCGTTCGTTATTTAAAACAGATCCCCGCCAATCAATTCCTGACCGCTTTTTTATTTTCTATGGGGAGTTATTTCGCCCTCACCTTTTATGACCTGCTTGGGTTGAAGCACATTCAAAAGTCCATCCCATACCTGCAGGTCGCGTTGACTTCCTTCATCGCCTACGCTTTTAGCCACAACATCAGCGCGGGCGCGCTTACGGGCGGAGGCGTCCGCTACCGTCTTTATTCTCTCTGGGGTATCACGGTCGGAGAAACGGCCAATGTCCTTGTCATTTGCGTCATGACCTTTTGGGTCGGTTTTGTAACGATGGGGGCCGTTTTTTTCTTTTTAGAACCTCCTGAACTTCCGCCTTCCATCCATCTTCATTTCGACTCCACTTTTTCCATTGGGATCGCTTGTATCGTCCTGATCACCGCTTATCTTTTGACCGCTATTTTTATCAAAAAGACGATCAAGATCTGGCGTTGGAAATTCCCAACGCCGTCGTTAGGCATCGTGCTGGGTCAAATGGCGGCGGGCTGTTTGGAATGGACCTGCTCCGGCACTTGTTTGTACATGCTTCTTCCGCCGAATTCCCTGAGCTTAACTTCTTTTTTAGCGATCTATCTTTTGATGCAGTTGGCCGGTTACGCGAGCCAGGTTCCCGGTGGGTTGGGCGTGCTGGAAACGGTCGGGGTTCTCCTCCTTTCGCCCATGCTCCCCGCCTCGGATGTTCTGGGAGCCCTGCTGGCTTTCCGGGCCATCTATTATTTGATCCCCTTCGCGCTAGGGCTCATCGCTTTCGCCGTCTATGAGATCATCCGCAATCAGGAAGGTTTCAAGCGAGCCCTGCAGATATTGAACCGTTGGGCGCCGGAATTTTTGCCCCATGTTTACGCCATCGTGGTCTTCGCCAGCGGCGCTATGCTGCTCTTCTCCGACGCCTCACCGGAGGTGGTCCGTCGGACCATTTGGCTCAACGAATTCCTTCCCATTTCATTCCTCGAAGGATCCCACTTCGCCGTGGCCATTATTGGGGCGTTGCTTTTGGTTTTGGCCCGAAGTCTTCAGCGGCGCGTTGAGAGCGGCTATTACCTGGTGCTGGTTCTCTTGGGATTGGGTGTTTTAGGGTCCTTTTTCAAGGGTTTTGACTATCAAGAAGCCCTGATCCTTTTGGTGATATTCGCCGCGCTTCTTTTCAGCCGCGGTTACTTTCCGCGTAAGGGTTCGATCTTTCAACAAAGTTTTCCCGCGGTCTGGATCGCCGCCGTTCTTTCTGTTTGGCTGGGTTCTCTCTGGGTGGGCGTTTTCAATTACCGTTACGAGGATTATTCCAACGAACTTTGGACGACCTTTGACCTGATGCAGGATGTCGCCCGATTTTTCAGGGCCAGCCTGGGCGCGACTGTCACGCTTTTCATTTTTTCCATCGTCTGCCTTCTTTCTCCCGCCGCTCCCGAGACCGAGTTCCCGAACGCCTCCGAATTGGATAAGGCGGAGGGGATCCTGCGCAATTCTCCCAAGGCTTTCGCGGCCCTTTCGCTGTTGGGCGACAAGGCCCTGATCTTCAATAAGAGATCGGACGCTTTAATCATGTACGCCATCGAGGGGAAGAGTTGGATCGCGATGGGCGACGCTGTGGGCCACGAAAAAGAAGCGGAGGACCTCGCGCTGAAATTCAGGGACCTCTGCCTGCGTAAAAAAGCCATGCCGCTTTTTTACCTGGTCGATCAGAAATATTTCCAATTTTATTTGGATATGGGTTTGACCGTTCTGAAGATCGGCGAGGAAGCCCGTGTGCCGTTGAAATCCTTTGGTGTGAAGGATCTACACGCCGACCTTAAAAATACCTATCAACGGTTCAAGGACAAAGAAGACTATGCCTTTGACGTCATCCCGGCAGAAGGCGTCGAACCTCACCTGAAAGAGATTCGGGATGTCTCGGAATCCTGGCTCAGCAAACATAAAGCGCGGGAGAAGGGATTCTCCGGCGGATTTTTCCATCCCGGTTATTTAAAACGGTCTTCCTTGGCGGTCATCCGCAAAGAAGGGAAGATCATGGCCTTCGCCAATCTGCTCCAGGGACATGGAAAAGAAGAAGCGGCGGTGGATATTTTAAGATCGACCGAGGAAGCCACAAAAGCCCTCGAAGATCACCTCACTTTGGAGATCATGCTTTGGGCGAAGGAAAAGGGGATCCAATGGTTCAACCTGGGGCCCGCGGGTCTTTTGGACATGGCGGAATCCCCCCTGGCGCCCTTTGAGGTCCAAATGACCGAGATCCTCTCGCCTTACGTGCGCGTCTCCAACCTGATGGAGATCCGCAAGGACAAAGAACGGTTCAATCCCGAGTGGAACCCCAAGTACCTGGCGTCATCCGGCAATCTGTCGCTCGACGTGGCTTTCAACAATATCCGCTCTCTCATCTCCCGAGGGAACCGCGCCGGATCCAACCGGTGAGAGGATCCTGGGCCGCGAGTCCATCCTTTAAATTGATATTCGGCTGTTTGTGGTTGTTCCTCTTGGAAAGCGGCTGCGGCGCGCCGAACCGGTATATTTTAAGCGACAGAACGGCCACGGCTTCGCCTCAAGAAGCCCTCCAAAGGGCGCGGGAATATTTGAACGGCAGATCCGATTGGCATATCGATTGTTCGCATTTCGTTCTAGCCTGCTATCACTCCGGGAAAATGAATTCTTATTTCCTTCACCGCAAGGGTCACAAGCATCTCACCTATGACTTGAACGCCTATCTCACCCTGAACAAGACCCGCCGCGCGAAAGCCGCGGATATCCGGCCGGGCGACATCCTGATCTTCAACAAGACTTACGACATCAACCGCGACGGTCATATCGACGAGAAGGATGTTTTCACACACGTGGGCATCGCCGAGAGCTGTAACGACGGGTTGTTGATCTATATCGACGCCTCAGAAGACCGTAAGCCGCCGCGACTTCGCCGCCGTCAATTCAGTTTTTTCAACGACCGGTTCAATGAAACGGTCGCGACGGATCGGGCCACAGGGCGAAAGATCCACGCGCGGGATACTTTTTACGCCGCTTATGCCGTACCTTAAGAGGGATCGGGATTGAATTATTCATTCAAAGACGACTCAAATATCCCCTCGTGGGTCTGGCCGACGCTAGTTTTTGCGCTTACGCAAGTTCTTTATCTCCACACGTTAAATCCAACTTTTTCCAATGATGATTCCGCGGAAACGATCACGGCGGCGTCCACTCTGGGGCTCCAACATCCGCCGGGTTACGCTTTGGCGGCCGTACTCGGACGCTGCCAGTCTTTGCTGCCGATCGGGAGCGTCAGCTTTCGTGTGAACTGGGGTTCCTCACTTTTTGCTTCCTTGGGAGCTGGTTTATTGACCTTTCTTTTTTTGAGTCTTTTTAAATCCTCAAAAGGACTCAAGCGGCCACTTTTTCCCTCGTGGATCGTGATCTTTTGCGCGTTGTCCGCGGGGTTCGGGTTGGCGGTCTCTCCGACCTATTGGCAAAACGCCTTGAACGCGAAGGGCGGCATCTATCTCCTTGGGGTCTGTCAGCAACTACTGATCTTGACGGTTGTTCTTCATCAAAAAAAAACGCGGATCTTGTTTTCGGGGTTTTTCCTTTTAGGGCTGGGTCTCACAGGCCATTGGGAAACGTTGATCCCGTTTGTTCCCGGATTCATTCTGGCGCACCTCTTGAGCGAACGGACGCGAAAGATCGAATGGATCAAAGGAACCACTTTTTTCCTGTTGAGCGCTTCGTGCCTTCTTTACTTGCCCTTGAGGGCGCGCTTATATCCCAAGCTGGACCTTGGCTCGCCGGATACCTTTTCTAACTTTCTGATGGATCTGGGTCGTAGTTATTATTCATACCGCGAGATCACGGTCCTTCAATTTTTTGAGAACGTGTTACGCGGAGCCTCAAGCTGGCATCAATTCTCGATCTTTCTTATTCAAGTTTTTAAGGTCCAGGGATCGATCATCTTTGAGCACATTCGATCCGATCTTGGATGGGGTTCTTTATTATTGGCGCTGGTTGGGATCGGATTATGGTTTCGATCCTTCGATCGAAAACCGTTATGGATCGTTCTGACATTTTGGTCTTTGCTTTGGGTCTCGTTCTTCACTTTTTTAGGAGTGGAAGGAGGGAGCCGGCCCTGGCTTTGGGGAAAATTCTTATTGCCGACCGATTGGGTCATTTTATGGATGGCCGCCATCACCATCGCTTTTGGATTATTGAAAGTTTGGTCCTGGTCGCGTCTGGCGGGCCGCGCTTTGGCAGCTCTTAGCTTGGTCTTTTTTTTGTGGAATATTGGAAGCCGAATAGGCGTTTTCGATCAGCAGAACCAGGTCATGGTCTATGATTATGGACAAAACCTTCTTAAGTCGCTTCCGCGTAATTCTTTGTTCTTTGCGGAAGCCGATGAGGATTATTTCTCTCTTTATTATTTGATGGAAGTCGAGCGGCGCCGCCCGGATGTTGTGATGATCCCCGCCTTCACGCTTTTTGAGACCTGGGGCGTGCGGCAAGTCGAGCGGACCAGCCCCGGCCTGGGTCTGACGGCCTCCGCTATTTCTTTTCCAGATCATATCGCGCGGATGATCTACGCCAGCTCGGAGTTGGCGGTCAAAAATAGAAGCCTGAGGCCTGTCGCTTTCTCGCGCTTTGACGGCGCGTTCCACCGTTATTATTTGAAGCGGCAAAAGAACTTATCGATCCTTTCCTCGGGACTTGTCGGAATACTGAGCGGTTTTTCAGGCGGAAGGTTCGCGGGTTTGCCGCCGGCGAAATTGCGGATACGCGGCGTGCTAGACGATCCCTCAAAGTTGGATGGAAGACTTGAGGGTATCCAACAAGCTTATTTCTTGGCCGGTGTTCAAACGAAGCGCTAAGGAGTTTCGTATGTTCCATGTCGTCCTCATCGAGCCTGAAATTCCCTGGAATACCGGCAATGTCGGCCGGACTTGTCTGGGCGCGGGAGCGGAACTTCATCTCGTGGGCCGCTTGGGTTTTCACCTCGATAACAAGGAAGTCCAGCGGGCCGGGCTCGATTACTGGGAAAAAGTAGTCGTTCATCGGCATGACAGTTGGGAAAAATTCCTGGAGTCTCTTCCCAAGAACGCGGCTCTATTTTTCTTCTCCACCAAGGGGTCCAAATCTTACTGGGACATCTCCTTTCCCAAAGACGTTTATTTGATTTTCGGCAAGGAAACCGCGGGGTTTCCCAAGGATTTTTACGAACTTTATAAAAACCGGATGTATCGTATTCCCCAGCAGGTTGAATCCATTCGAAGCCTCAACCTCTCCACCTCGGTCGGCATCGTTCTGTTCGAGGCCTTAAGACAAGCCAATTCCAAGTGAAGGAGCGAATATGAAGAAAGCGGGATTTTGGAGGAGATGGTTCGCGGCTTGGATCGACAATATTTTGTGTCTATGGGTGTTTTGGATCGTCTATGAGACCATTCTCGTGTCCCAGTGGGGCGGCTACACCGTTGGAAAAAAGATCATGGGTATCAAAGTCGTCATGGCGAATGGAAAACAGCTCGATTGGGTCCAAGCTTTTGTCCGCTCTGTCAGTAAAATTTTATCCGGCACGTTCTTCGCGCTCGGTTACCTTTGGATGCTGTGGGATGAGAATTCCCAAACCTGGCACGATAAGATCGCCGACACCGTAGTGGTGGAAGCCTAAAGGCGAATGGATCTTAAATAAAGGGGTCGAAAATCAAAAGATCGGGATTTTTACGAAGATTTTTGGCGATGCTGATCGACGGTCTTATGCTCAATGTTTTTGTTTCATTGACCGGGTTTGTTTTTGATCACAGCGATATAAAAGATTTTAGTTTTATATTTTTATATTTTGGAGTCATCTATGGCTCCGTCATTTTATATAACACTTTTCTTTTGACCCATTGGAACGGCGCCACCATCGGAAAAAAGATCATGGGCATCAAAGTCATAACCACTTCCGGAGAACAACTGGATTGGGTAAAAGCGTTTCTCCGCGAGATCAGCAAGATCTTATCCGGCGCGGCTTTTTTTCTGGGCTACCTTTGGATGTTGTGGGATGAGAACTCTCAAACTTGGCATGACAAGATCGCCGAGACCCTAGTGGTCGAGGCTGAGAACACCCCAGAACCGCCCGTATCATCCAACAAGACACAATTAATAACTTGATCTATCATATTTTAAACATTTTCATTTTTGATCGTTTTTGGCGCTCTTCGCGGTGAAACAGGTTTTGCTTGGATCCTTGATCTTTTTGTTATCGCTTCTCACTTTAGCCGGAGGATGGTGGTGGATGAGCTCAAAGTCTGAAGGTTCTTTCAAGCACACCAACCGGCTCATCCACGAGAAAAGTCCTTACCTGCTTCAGCACGCCCACAACTCCGTCGACTGGTACGCCTGGGGTGAGGAAGCTTTCGAGAGATCTAAAAAAGAAAACAAACCCATTTTCATTTCCATCGGCTATTCGACCTGCCATTGGTGCCACGTCATGGAGCACGAGAGCTTCGAGAACGAGACCATCGCCAAGATCATGAACGATAACTTCGTCTGCGTGAAGGTGGACCGTGAGGAACGGCCC
>CAYXYA010000050.1:0-9840 GCA_964469185.1 uncultured bacterium
GACTCGGTCGAGAAAACTTATTCTGAATCATACCCCTTAATTTGTGGAATTTCCCGGGATAAAGGCGCATCAGGAAAACCTGAAATAATATTGCCTTCCCGCAGCAGACAAGGTCAGAACCCAATCCCTTTCATACATTCCCTTACCGAATCGATCTGCCAAAGATAAAAACCAGCGCAGGCGAGAACGACGAGGAAACCCGCGCCAACAAAGCAACCCCGCCGAAAAGCTCTGCGTCTGACGTCCTTGGCGGAATGGGACGTGGCTTCGTGGATGAGTTCTTCCAGCAGCTTTTTCAACCCGTGATACATGGTCTTATCATCGATCTTTCCCATGGCGTGTTTTTGCGACAGACCGTTGATGTGCTGAAAAACTTTCTCGTACTCTTCTTTTGTCATGATCTCCACTTCCTGTCTGCTTTATTTTGCTGAACCCTTGTCGCCGTGATGCGGCGGATAAGGACTTTCGGCAAAGGCTTTTCCAACGGGAACTGGATGGACCCCCTGCCCGTTTTGAACTTCGAAAGTTCCTTCTTGAACGGAGCCATGGCTTTGACCGTAGGATAAAAACCAATATGGTGTTTGTACCCCGCGTACATGACCAGGATGCGCCCGGAAACGACCGCCGGCATCGACCACTTGATAGCTTCAGTGACCCTTGGCGCCGCTCCCCGAACGCAGGAACGCATTTCCCTCAGCTTCGTCCTGGCTTCCTTCGGCGCTTTTTGGATGTATTGGCTTACGGTTTTGGGGTTTTTTGAAGTCATGGTTTCATTCTCTCAAAAACAAACAACCTGACAGAATAAAAAACGGGTTGGTCTGGCCCTTCCAGCTAGCTGCAGCATTGCTGCAGTAGGTGGTTTTATGCTGCAGTAAATGCTGCAGTTATGAACCCATTGTATTTAAAGGGTTTTAGAGGGCAGCTACAGCATATGCTGCAGCTTACTGCAGGATTACTGCAGTAATCCTGCAGTAAAAATCAGGTCACCTAGCCCTGATTTCATCGAAGGGTTGCTCTTGTTTCCTCAGGAATAATTTTCAAATCAAGCTTCACCGAGCGCCTAATGACCGAGATTGAGGCGATAGCCCCGGGTTTACCGACGGTGAGGAGCCTATGCAGGTCGTCCATGGTCTCTACCGGGTGTCCCTCGAATTCTACCAGCACGTCCCTTTCGGCCAGCCCCGCCCTTTGAGCCGGGCTGTTGTCTTCTACCGCCACGATCAGGACCCCTCTTTCCACCGTTAGGCCGAAGTGGCGCGAGAGGTTGCGGGGGATCTGGATGTTCTGTCCCCCGATGCCGATGAACCCGCGCCGCACCTTGCCGTACTGCATCAGTTGCATGGCCACCCGTTTAGCGGTCTCGATGGCGATGGCGAAGCAAAGCCCCTGAGCCGCTTGAATGGTGGCGGTATTGACACCCACCACCTGCCCGCGGGAATTCACCAAGGGACCTCCTGAGTTGCCAGGGTTCAAGGCCGCGTCGGTCTGGATGATATTGTCGATGAGCCGTCCCGATTGAGAGCGGAGGGATCTTCCCAGGGCCGAAACAACGCCCGCTGTGACTGTGGTTTGAAAGCCTAAGGGACTTCCGATGGCGACCACCAACTGGCCCGCCTGCAGGGCGCTGGAGGAACCCAGTTCTGCGGGTTTGAATTTGGAAGCGTCATCCACGCGAATGACCGCCAGGTCGGAATCAGGGTCTTCGCCGATCAAGCGCGCGTGATGGGTTTGCCCGTCCAAGAGGGTGACTTCCATGTCCTGAGCGCCCTGAACCACGTGGCTATTGGTGAGGATGAACCCGTCGGGTGTGAAGAAAAAACCCGAACCGCTTCCCGCTTTGTGGATGCCGTTGCCCGCCCCACCCCACGGGTTTCCCTTTTTGAACACGTCGATATTGACGACGGAAGGCGAGACTTTACGGGATGCGTCAATGACCGCGCGGGAGTAGGCATCCAGTATCTCGCCGTCGTTAATGGTCGAGCTTTTAGATGTGGATTCAGGAACAGTTAGGTTTTCGTCGAAAAGGAACTGGGTATGCGCATTGCGTGACATGAAGAGCCTCCTATTTGAAAGACAATAGGAAGATTTGATGGGATTTTCAGCCCTGGGAAGATGGCGGGCAACAACTTAAAGGAGGTGCGGCTCAGCCCCAATGGAAAAAAAGGGCTTCAAAATCATTTACAAGCATTGAAACTCTTCGTACTCTTCCAACTCCTCCGGATCAAAAGACAAGTCTGAATTTCTAATTGGCCTATCTATTATTTGTGCTTTTACACATTCTATTTGTCGAAAAGCGCAAGATTGTAACAACGGTTTTTCAAAATATCGTTGCGGAATAATTCCAGTCCAACCCAAAAAACTTCGCTCAAAGCTTGGCAATGCAATGCGAATTGCGTTTAATATCTGTTCGTGCAACTTCAGCAAACAATCATATGTAATATTCGGATTATCATGAAGTTCTTGCACTTGGCGAATTTTTTTTGAAAAAATTTTTTTAGAAATTTCGATTTAAGCTTAGGTTTCGGCAAGCTAACTTTATTTTCACCATCCGTCTCAGAAAATCGATTGGAAATAATTACAGCCTTCTCTTCAAATCCCTTCCAGAATGTCTCGAATTTCTTTTCAAATTCTCCATCCGGACCATTAATCAATTCAGTCAATTCTCTTAATAGTTTTTTCATTTCCGGTTCATTAAAATCGGCCGCTTGAAACAGCGCCAGTGGCGGCTGAAGATCGATTTTTGAAAAACTGAAACATATTGGCCAAACCATTGATTGCTCATAATGTTTCGAAATGGCGCCCGCTTCAAAATTAATCCACGAATTTAAATAGTTGCTTCGAGTAAGAATCAATACACCGCACTTCGCCTTTTTCAACTCCTCTGCTAGTTCACCACCCCATCGCTTTCCGTGCTTCAAATCGTTAGGCGTAAAATATGTTTCAATACCTCCTATGTTTTTATTCATTTCTTCAATAAACGCTTGCGCTATACCCTTACTTTCCTCACCTGACCAACTAATAAAAACCCTAGAATTATCTTGGGTTTTTATTTCAGAGCGGTTTCTGTTAATTATTCCATCCAAGAAATCTAACAAGTATTCAAAATAAGCAATGAAACAATACCTCTCCATATGTATTTGATATTTTTCACTAGGATTGGCACCATCATGAACGAGTAAAAGTGCCATGCTAGGATAAAGTTCATGATAAGGCTGAGAAACCCTCAAACAATGGTAACCATATAAAGCCCGTTGATACGGTTCTTTAGGATGCGAATATGCGCCTTGAATCATCCCTTCAGCCATTTTTTTACCTTGTTCATTCTTTTCAAAATCATTTATTAGACCCGAAAAAATTTTCTCATCTTTTGTTTCGTCATAAAAACGGTAAACAGATAGATTCACTTGAGGAAACTTTTCACCCTTAATATTCGAAAGACGTCGTTCATATTTACTTTTAACTGCGCGCGCTTCGTCGCTTTCAATACTCATCATTGAAATATCCTTTATCAACCAGCAGAAATTCAAAATCAAAGACAGCAAAATAGCTTTAGTGATTCACTTATGAAATTTTGTTAATTCTACCCCTTCATCCGGAAAGCCTTCTCCACATTTAATGCCCTGAAAATAGCCAAATTACGTCACATTCGCCCCTTGGGAACCTTTTCCCCTGGCCTGTGTCTAACCAGTCATAGGCAGTTAGAAGTTATTCAAAACAAGGAGAATGGCTATGAAACTCATCGATAAGGTTCTGGTGGGAATACTGGTTTTAGGGGCCTCTAGCGCCCAAGCCGCATACAAGGATTACAGCGTGAAATACCGCTTGGCGGTCATGAATGACGGCCGTTTGGTGCATGAACCCCAGCGGCAACCCTATAATTTCCGGGTGGAGATCATCTCGGATAACGAGGGGACGAAATACGAAACTTCCAAGAACGGGCGGCCTTTTATCACCGCGGCTAAGGGAGAAGGGTACGCGGTACGCCTTTACAATCCCCTGCCGGTGCGCGTGGCGGTCAACCTGACGGTGGACGGCCTCAATAGCATCAGCGGCAAGCCCAGCGGTATCTCGGACGGCCAAAAGTGGATGATCGACCCCTACGGCACCATCACCATCAAAGGCTGGCAGGTGAACGGCGAGGAAGCCCGTCGGTTCTTCTTCACGGAAAAACCGAAGTCCTATGCCAAGTGGCGCGGGGATGAACTGGGAAAAGACCTCTCGGCCAACTGCGGTGTGATCGGCGCGGCCTACTTTTGGAACCAACAGGAATTGAACGCCTATTACGACGCTCACCCCATCTATCGCTACACCCAGCGCATCGTGCCTCACACGGAAAACTACACCAAGGCCTACGATAGCGAAACACAAGTGCGGAGCGCGTCTGGCGCGAGTGCTGCCGAGCCAGCAGCTGCCCGAGAACCAAGGGTTAGTGTTAGCAATGTCCAGGACATGAAGATGAAAGCGGAAGAACCTCAGGAACAGGCCGGAACCGGGATGGGTGAACGCGAGTCCAATCCGACGACCCAGGTGGAGTTCAACTACAACACCGGGATGTATTCCCTCGCCCAGGCCGTGGTCATCTACTACGACTTCGCGAAGGTTTCGAACCCCAACCCATTCCCAGATATGAGCTTCGCGCCGGAGATGGAACCCCGTTAACCACGAAGGGACTAAGGGCACCAAGAAGGATTATCTTTAGGGTAGGCAAAGCAAAAGAACCCAGTTCGGAAACGAGCTGGGTTCTTTTTATTCAACGCCGGTCTGGGATGTTCCTATAAGCAGATATTCCACGATATCAAGTAACCGCGTTATACCGCTTAAGCTGCCCCTTTTTTGAATTTAAGCCAAAAATTCTCGATACGTTTCACCGTCGCGTTCAGTTCATCCATATGGATCCCTTTGACAAGATAGTCATCCGCTTGGTTTTGCTTGGCCAAGGCGATATCGCTTGGATCGTTGGAGCTGGTCAGGACGAGCACGGGAATGTGCTTTAGATCAGGGTTCTTCTTGATCTCCCCCAGGACCTGATGACCGTCGACCTTGGGAAGGTTCAGGTCCAAAAGGATAAGGTCTGGGTTTCCCTTCCCCTCAAAGGACGAGGATCCGTGCAATAATTTCAAGGCTTCTTCGCCGTCGCGGGCGACCCGTATTTGGACCGCAAAGCTACAATCGGCCAGGAGCATTTCCATCAATATCGCGTCCGCCATATTGTCCTCTACCAGAAGAATCTTCACCGCCTTCTCAGTTTTCTCCATGGTCATGATCATCGTTTCCTCGCTCGTAAAGACCTTAATGTCCTTCTAAAGGAATAATAAGGACTTTGACATGATCGAACACAGGCCACTATTACCGAGCGGGTACCGATCCGACACTACTGGGTCATAGTTTCTGGGAATAAGATGGATTTATATTTAGGGGTTGCCCGACGGTACAGGCAAAGCAATTTTGACTCTTCATAAAATGAATACTTCAAATATTTGCCCAATTGACCTAGTCATTAATGAGAGGTCGTTATAAGGAGGTTCTTATGGCACTCACGAATGCGATGGTTCAAGAGAAAATGAAAAAAGGCGCGGTGGTCATCAACGTGCTGGATAGTCCGTTGTACGACGAGCTTCACATCAAGGGCTCGATCAATATCCCCCGGGGTAAAAGGAGCGACGACGAGTTCGTAGCCGAGGTGGATCGTCTTGTCGGACGTGACAAGGCCATCATCACGCACTGCAGTGGATTTACCTGCATGCTCGGTCCCCAGGCGGCGACGCTTTTAAGTTCCAGGGGATTCAAAGCCGAGGATTATCCGGGCGGGATCCAGGAATGGTTTGAAATGGGCTTGCCGGTCGAGGGTAAAAAAACTACTCCTCACGCAGCGTAAGAAACGGTTTTTAGCTGAGTGGGGTCGTTTTGTGCTTTGAAAACGGTCAGTATTTAAGCATGCCGTCCAAATAGGTCTTTATGTAGAGAACATAGGCGAGATACCCGAGCCCCAGAGCAAGAATGACCCTGATGATCATTCCTGTGTATTTTTTCGACTTATTGGTTTTCTTGGGCTTCAGCATCTCATCCTGCATTTCAACCCCCGTTCAAAACCAGCTACTTTCTCTTCGTGGCCTTTCGCTTAGCGGTCCGCTTGCCCTTAGGCACTCGTTTCTTCGCGCGCGATTTGGATTTCTTGGTCTTCTTTAGCTTGGGGAATTTCTTCGTCGCAACCCGGACACCCGACATGAAAACCGCTTCGATACCCTCGTCGGAAGAAACCCTCTTCACCGGCAGGCCGAAATTGGCCAGATAAAGTCCTTCCGCCTTGTGCACGCCCTTGGTCAGCGTTGGCCCGTCGCCCGCGGCGCAATTCAAAAGCGCCTGCTTTAAGTTACGGATACCCGGAATGGCGGTCGAAACCGCCGGGTAGGCCAGGGTCCACTTCAAGGCGGCTTCCGCCAGGGGCATTTTCTTAGTTTGGAGGTAGCTTAATTTTTCCACTTTCTTCAGGGTCGTCTTGAGACCTTCACCGCTGTATTTGCCTTTGCGGTGGTCATCCCCGGTAAAACGCGTGTTGGCGTTGAAGCGGCCGCTCAAGGCCCCGAAGGCCAGGGGCACGCGCGCGATGACGCCCACTTTGTACTGCTGGGCCAGGGGGAAAACTTTCCAGATGGGTTCCTGGTAAAGCAGGTTGAAGAAGATCTGAAGGGTGTCGACCTGCTGAAGACAAATAAGTTCGTTGGCGTCGTCGGACCCCTTGTCGCGCAGGGAGAGGCCAAAGGCCCGGATCTTCCCTTCCTTCTTCAAGCGGGCCACGGTCGCTAATACGGGTTCGGCCTGACGGTTCCATTCGCGGCGCCAGGTATGAAGCTGGAGAACGTCGATGCGCTCAACCCCTAAATGCCGGAGGGATTGCTCAGTTTTGGAAGTGATCCATTGGGGCGTGAAGACTTCCGAGAGGGGTGTTTGGGGGCCGTTCTCGTCCCAAAGCCAGTTCATGGGAGGGACCTTGGTGGCAATGACGGGATGTTCTTTGCGCTCACGAATGACGGAGCCGATCAGGCGCTCGCTGTGTCCCTCGCCATAAGCCCAGGCGGTATCGATGAAGTTACAGCCCATGTCGAGGGCCTTGTGCAAGGCTTGCTTGGAATCATAGTCGTCTTGCGGACCCCACTGGGAACCGCCGACGGCCCAGGCGCCGAAGCCGATCTCGCTGATCTTGAAACCTGTTTTGCCCAGCCAACGGTAACGCATAAGGCCTCCAAAAAAGTGCGAAAGTAAAAAGGTGTGAAAGTGATAAGGTGAAGTAAATTATTTTTTAATGTAACTCGCGTAAATGATAAAGGTTCCCACCACGATGAACAGTCCAAACCCCGCGGCCATGGCCACAAAAGCCCGGAGCGGTCCCAACCGCTGAATACCCAGCCCGGCCCCGATCCCCGACAAATAACCCAAACCAAGCCCGAGAAAAACCACGCCCTTTGCGTACCAAATAGACCCGAGGGCGTCAGAGGCCAGCCAGCCCCCGAAAACACCAACTGCGGTCAAAAACAAAAATATCCAGGGTTCAAATTCCAAATAGCTTAAAGGCGTACCGGCGGTGGCGCGCAGACAGTAAACAAAGAGAGCGCTGGTTCCGCCCGCGCCTAGGGCCGTCATCAACCACCCGAATATAGAATGTCGCTCCAAAGCGGAGGGCATGCCGATCGCGATCAAAATCGCGCAAAAAACAAAGGCGACCGGGATCTCAAAAAAGATATGGCGTTTACGGCCATCGGGATGGTTCTTGATCTGCGCTAGGAGCAGGCCTGGAAAAAAACGGAGGTGGAACTCGGCCGACCAAAACCTGGGAACTGAAGTTTCAGGCATTTTTCGCTCCTATGGGATGACGATCATCGCCAGCCAAGATCCCACAATTTTTTAGCTTCCTCGGCGGCATGTTGATTCCCATGACCGGCAGCCGTTTGGTACCAATGAAGCGCCTGTGTACAGTTGCTGTTATCCTCGTCGGGGTCGCTACCAAAGCCGCCGCAACCATCCTCATAAAGATCGCCTAATTTGACCTCAGCTTCAACACTTTCTAACCTCGCGGCATAGGAGTACCACTCTTTCGCCTTATCCTCGTCAAAATGGCCCGTCTGTAAATAATAGTCGCCATTTTGAACGGCCTTTTCCGCTGTCGGGTTCGAGTCGGATTGGCTCTCCTCAGAGGTGTTTCCGGCGGCAGAAGACCCTGCGGACGAGGTAACGTTCGCCAAATTCGACAGCTTGTTTTTTGCCAACTGAGTCCCTTGGTCCGCGGACAATTGATACCAGTGTTTCGCCTGGTCCAGATCTTGGCCCACTCCTTTTCCCTCTTCATAACATTCGCCCAGGATCAATTCGTTAAATGCGTTACCCTTGCTTGCCGCTTTTTGGAGCCATGGAACGGCGTCGGAATATCGGTTCCCTTGAAAATAATGGTAACCCAAAGTTACTTCAAAAGGAGCTCTTCCCGACTTACGGATCCAATCCACTCCTTGCCCCTCGTTTTGTTTCACTCCCTCCCCAAAAAGATAAGCCACCCCTAAATTTCCTTCCCCGTTGGCCTCTCCCTGCTCCGCTGATTTTCGAAACCATTTCACGGCTTCGGTTTCATCCTTTGAAACGCCTTTGCCGTTCGAATAACACATACCCAAAAGGTTCTCAGCCTCCGCGTTTCCCTGGTCCGACGCTTTTTGGAAGTATTGAAAGGCTTCGTTATCCTTACCCGCGCTTTGGGCGCCCTTCCCCTTTTGTAATAAGGACGCTGTATCACCGCCAAGATTTGATGGACTTACTCCGCTCAGGTTCTTGCGTGTCATGGTCACCTCGAAGGAATCGCCTAAACTTTTTCGGGAGATGACGAGGGTAACCTGAGTACCCGCTTCACCACGAAGACGGTCAACGGCGTCCCGAAGTTTAAGCCCCTTGGTTTTTGTACCATCGATCTCGAGAATGACGTCATCGGCCTTCAAACCGGCCTTGTCGGCCGGGGTGCCCGCGATGGCGGAAACAACGGTCAGACGCTTTTCCTTGATGGCGACATTGATGCCCAACCCGCCGAAATCTCCGGAGGGAGAGACCTCAGTTTTAGAAGCATTCGTGGAATTTTCCGGTGAAGAATCTGTTCCTTTTTTGTTAATCTTTTCTCTGACATTCAAAAGACTGACCGCTTGCGGGTATCCCTGGGCCGCTGATTTTTGAAGCCAATAGTCGATTTCTTTCTGGTCAGTGTAATACTCGGTGGAAAAAACTGTCGCCCCTTGCGACATAGACGTCATAGCTTCCACGCCCGCTTTATTGACATAAAGATCCGTCATTTTGTACTGGGCTTCTGCATTGCCCTTCTCCGCGGCCACCCTGTACAATTTTTCAGCCTCCTCGTTCCAACCAGATTTCTTGAATGCCGCTTTCGCTTTTTTCAGTTCTTCCACCCCGGCAGAACTTTCGGATACCGGCATAGTTTCTTTTTTGCCTTTTTTCGACGGACCACTGCTCTTTACACCGGCTTTTCCTGCGCCATTTAAATTCTTCAATCTCTCCTGGGCCATCGCATGGCCTTGATCCGCCGCTTTCTGGTACCAATAAGCGGCCTTACCCAGATCCACCTCGGTCAGGGCGTCCCCATCGTAGATAGTCCCCAGCGAATATTCGGCCTCGGCGTGATCCTGATCTGCAGCTTTCTGGAGCCATAAAAGCATTTTTTGGACCCGGGGATTGTCTCTTGGATAATCGATGTTATTGACCGTTTTATAGAAACAAAGGACCGTTTCCTGCCCATAGAGGAAATTCCCGTAAAGATACTGGCCCTCCGCGCTTCCTTCCTCGGCCGCGGCTGGA
>CAYXYA010000051.1:0-9814 GCA_964469185.1 uncultured bacterium
AAGCGTTGATGGATGATTTTGAAAAGGGCGGGGTGGAGAATTCTTTCGGCAAGGCCTGGTATCAAGTGTCCGATGATTTGAAGTTGGGCACGGTCTTGAAGAACAAGAAAAAAATCATCGTGCAGGGCGGCCCTAAGGGTTCCAAACTCTGCGCCAGGATCTATGGTCACATGGGTAAGTCGAAGGGAACTAGTTATCCTTTCGTTTCCCTTCAAAAGGTACTGGGCGTTTCGGGGTCGCTGGACTTGACTGGATATCAGGCCATTGAGTTCATGGTGAAGGGGGACGGGAAAACCTATTCGGTCGGACTTCAAATGCCCCAGGTGAAGGATTACGCTTATTTCGCCGCCTCATTCAACGCTCCGGCCGTTTGGACCAAGGTTCACATCAATTTGAACTCTTTGGACCAACCTGGCTGGGGTACCCGCGTCCTTCAGAAATATAATACGGTGACCGGAATTTTCTTCTCGCCTCACGACATGAACGATGAGGATTTCGACCTTTCGATCGACGATGTGACCCTGATCAAAAAATAAAGGGCTTGTTTTTCACCCGATTTCGTCAGGCCTGTTAGCCTTGAACCCCTCTATTAAAGCCCCTATACTTATCCCTCCCTGGCCCCACTTTTCGTTGAAAAACGGGGTAAACATGAAGCTGAAGCCAAGGCTTTTGCCGCGAATTAACGCGAATGGGCGCTGTTGTTTTAAAGATGTTCAAATCCAAGGCTAAATTTTAACCGCGTAAATTGGCGCAAATTTGCGGCTATGTGAAATTCAAATAGAGGAAACATGATCAACGCGATATTGACGAAAATTTTCGGCAGCCGCAACGACCGCGAGCTCAAAAAACTCTGGCCCAAAGTGGCCGAGATCAACGCCTTGGAACCCTCCATCCAAGCCCTATCCGACGACCAACTCAAAGCTAAAACTGCCGAGTTCAAAGACCGCTTAGCCAAGGGCGCGACGCTGGATGATCTTTTACCCGAAGCCTTCGCGGTGGTGAGGGAAACATCCAAGCGGGTCATGGGTATGCGACATTTTGACGTTCAGCTTTTGGGTGGGATGGTGCTTCACAACGGCCGCATCGCCGAAATGAGAACGGGTGAGGGCAAAACCCTCGTGGCGACCCTGCCGGTTTACCTGAACGCTCTGGAGGGCAAGGGCGTGCACGTGGTGACGGTCAACGACTACCTGGCCGAACGCGACAGCCTGGGCCGCGGTTCTTTCAAGGGCATGGCGACCATCTATAACTTTCTTGGGATGAGTTGCGGCGTCATCAAACACGGAATCTCCCACCAACAGCGCCAGGAAGCTTATGCCTGCGATATTACCTACGGGACCAACAACGAATTCGGTTTCGATTACCTGCGCGACAACATGGCGACCTCCATTGAGCACACCGTTCAACGCGTCTTGAATTACGCCATCGTGGACGAGGTGGACAGCATCCTGGTGGACGAGGCCCGCACGCCGCTCATCATTTCCGGTCCAAGCGAGGAATCCACCGAGCTCTATTACAAGATCGACCGCATCATCCCCGCTCTGAAACAGGGCAAAGAGCTGGACTATGACGTTGAGGAAAAGACCCGGTCGGCCTTCCTGACCGAAGCCGGCGTGCGCCACGTGGAAAAACTCCTTAAAGTCGATAACCTTTACGACCATAAGAACGTCCAGTTGGTCCATCACGTGAACCAAGCTTTGAAGGCCCATGTGGTTTTTAAACGCGACGTGGATTACATCGTGAAGGACGGCGAAGTGGTGATCGTGGATGAGTTCACGGGCCGTTTGATGCAGGGACGCCGTTATAGCGACGGGTTGCATCAGGCCCTGGAAGCGAAAGAGCGGGTGAACATTGAGGCGGAAAACCAAACCCTGGCGACCATCACCTTCCAGAATTTTTTTCGCATGTACAAGAAACTCTCGGGGATGACGGGTACGGCAGAGACCGAGGCGGCGGAATTCGCGGATATTTACAAACTCGATGTTTTGACCATTCCCACGCACAACCCCATGATCCGCATCAACGATACTGACGCGGTTTACCGTACCTCCAAGGAAAAATTCGAAGCCATCGCCCAGGAGATCGCCGCGCTTCACGCGAAGAACCAGCCGGTGTTGGTGGGTACCGTCTCCATCGAAAAGAACGAAATGCTCTCGGCCATGCTCAAGAAGAAGGGCGTGAAGCACGAGCTCTTGAACGCCAAACAGCATGAGCGGGAAGCGGAGATAATCTCCTCGGCCGGTCAGCCGGGCGCGGTGACCATCGCCACCAACATGGCGGGCCGTGGCACGGACATCGTGTTGGGACTTGGCATGAAGGATACGGGCGGGCTCGCGGTCTTGGGAACGGAGCGCCATGAGAGCCGCCGTATCGACAACCAGCTTCGCGGACGGTCGGGCCGCCAGGGCGACCCTGGGCTTTCCCGTTTTTACGTTTCCCTTGAGGACGATTTGATGCGTATCTTCGGTTCCGACCGTTTGAAGAATTGGATGGGCAAGCTGGGCATGGAGGAAGGGGAAGTCATCTCCCATCCCTGGGTTTCCAAGAGCATCGAGCGCGCGCAAAAGGCCGTGGAGTCCCACAACTTCGATATCCGCAAACACTTGCTCGAATATGACGACGTGATGAACAAACAGCGCGAGGTAATCTACCGCGAACGCAATCGGGTTTTGCGGGAAAAAGACATCCGCGCCCATATGTTGGAGATCATCGACGATGTAACGGTGGGCGGCTTAGACGTTTACGCGGCCGAGAAATCGCAACCGGGTGATTGGGACGTTGAAGGTCTGAAGAAATGGTTCCAGGGCGTGACCCAGCAGACGCTGAATTGGAAAGAAGAGAACCTGATCCACATGGATCGGGAAGCTCTTTATAGCGCGCTGAAGGACGAGATGGTGAAGGCTTTTGAGATCAAAGAAAAGGCCATGACGGCCGAGATCATGCGCAATTTAGAACGCGCGGTCATCTTGCAGGTGGTGGACACTCAATGGAAAGACCATTTGCTCAGCATGGACCATTTGAAAGAGGGTATTGGGCTTCAGGCTTACGGCCAGAAAGACCCGCTTATCGAGTACAAGCGCGAAGGTTTCAAGATGTTCGACGAGCTGCTGACCCGCATCAAAGAAGACTCGCTCAAGATGATCTTCCTGGTGCAGAAGGTCGACCCGGATGACGAACTTTTCGAGTCGATGATGCCGAGCAAAATGACCGAGGAACACCCTGATTTCGACCCCCGTGCCGCGGCAGCGCAGGCACAGCCCGCGATGGCGCAGCAACCGATGGGGATGATGGGCCAGAATACGCCGCCGGGTTTTGGCGGGCCTCCGGGAATGGAAGGGTTCGAGACCCCGGGCCAGCAGCAACAGCAGCCGGTCGCGAAGGTGGCGACGATACGGCGCGATGACCCGAAGGTTGGCCGGAACGACCCCTGCTATTGCGGCAGCGGTAAAAAGTTCAAGAAGTGTCACGGAGCGTAGGTTTATCTGTCATTGCGAGGAAAAACCGTATGTCTAAAAAAACAATTTTCATTTTAGCCACTACGGCAATCCTGCTCTTTGGCTGCGGACGCAAAGACCCAAAGATCTACTCTCAAGACGGTCCTGTCGCCGATGGCGACATCATGGTCGAAACCATGCCGGCCGACGCGGCTCACTTGAACCCTGCTATATCAGATGAAAATGTCGGCTTGGATCTTGAACAGCTCATGTTCGAAGGACTTCTTCGATTCAACGATAAATTCGAGTTGGAGCCCTGTTTGGCCGAGAGGTGGACTGTCTCTAAAGACGGCAAAGTCATCACATTCTATCTTCGTAAGGGTGTGAAGTGGCACGATGGGGTAGAGTTCACTGCCGCAGACGTTCTATTTACCTACAAAGTTTTCACGGATCCCGCCACCAATACACCCTACGGATCGCTTTATCAGGATATAAAAGAGGTCGATGTCGTTGATCCCTATACGGTGCGAGTTTATTATAAAAAAATCTATGCTCCCGCACTGGCTCTGAACTTCAATTTGATCTTGCCGAAGCATTGTTTGGAAGGTAAGGATATCAATAAGGATCCATTCGACCGCCATCCCATCGGCACGGGACCTTATCAGTTCAAGGAATGGAAAGCGGCTCAGCAGATCACGTTGGAGGCCTATCCTGATTATTGGGGAGGAAAACCCCACATCAAGAAATTCATCATGCGTATCGTTCCCGACGAGGCCACGGCTTTCCTGGAGATGCTCAATGGCGGCATTGACGCGATTGGATGCTGGCTTCACGGGCAGTTAACCCCGGAGCAATTCACGAAGCAATCGCAGACGTCCAAATTCAAGGATTACTACAACGCTTATCGGACCAATAGCCTGATCTATATTTACATTGGGTGGAACGAGAAGAATCCGCTATTCAAAGAGAAAAAGGTTCGCCAAGCATTAACGATGGCTATCGACCGTGAGTCCATCATTCAGAACGTCATTTATGGCCTCGGTGCGGTAGCGAACGGGCCCTTTCCCACACAGTCTTGGGCCAACAACCCCAAGATCAAACCCTGGCCCTTCGACCAGGCCAAAGCCCGGAAGGCCCTGAAAGAAGCTGGATGGAAAACCGGTTCTGACGGCATGCTTTACCGCATGGTCAATGGCGTAAAAAAATCTTTCGAATTCAAACTCTTGACCAACCAGGGGAACGTGATGCGGGAACGTATCGCCACCATCGTGCAACAGCAATTGAAGCAAGTCGGCATTAAAGTGGATATCCAGATCATCGAGTGGACGACTTTCCTATCGCAGTATATGGATCCTCATAAATTCGACGCGATCATTTCGGGGTGGATCGAGACACCGGACCCGGGGGACGCTTACCAAACCTGGCATTCCAGCCAAACAGGGGAGCATCAGTTCAATTACATCAGTTATAAAAATTCGTATGTGGACCAACTTTTGATCCAGGGTCTTCGGACTTTTGACCGAAAGAAGCGCCAGAAGATATATTGGCAGATCCATTCGATCATCAATCAGGACCAGCCTTATACGTTTTTATATGTACCGGATCAACTCTCCGCTATTCACAAGCGGTTCAAGGGCTACAAGGTGACCTCTACTTTTTTTGACGGCATCTATTTTTATCCGGAAAAATGGTACGTCCCGGCCAACCAACAAAAATATAATCAATAAATGCGAAAGTACCTCATCCGACGATTGATCTTGATGGTCCCTCTTCTCTTTGGGATCACTTTGCTGAGTTTCACCATCATGCAACTGGCTCCTGGGGATCCCGCTACGATCCACGCCGGGATGAACCCTCATATTGACGCTAGCTACATTCAAAAACTCCGAGAATCCTACGGTTTGAACGATCCCTTGTTGGTTCAATATTGGCACTGGCTCCAGCGGGTTTGCCTTTTGGATTTTGGCAGTTCGTTCCGGGATAACCGTCCGGTGCTATCGATCATCGGCGACCGGATGCCCGCGACCCTTCTTTTGGAGGGGCTCTCGATGATCTTGTTGTTCCTCATCGCGGTACCGATGGGTGTTGCGGCGGCCTATTACCAAAACCGTTGGATAGACCGGCTTGTTTCCATTTTCACTTTCATCGGGTACTCCATGCCGGGATTTTGGTTCGCCCTGATGCTGATGCTCTTGTTCGGGGTCGCGCTGAATCTGCTTCCCATCTCGGGACTCATGAATACTCAATCCGAATACCTTCCTTGGTATGAAAGGATGGCGGATATCGGCGCGCATCTTATATTACCCCTGGCGGTGACAACCTTCGGCGGTCTCGCCTCTGTTTCACGCTTCGCCCGCACCAGCATGCTGGAAGTCATCCGGCAGGACTACATCCGTACCGCCCGCGCAAAAGGACTTTCGGAATTCCAAGTTGTTTTCAAACACGCGCTTCGCAACGCTCTTATCCCCATCGTGACATTGGTGGGGCTTTCTATTCCGAATCTCGTCGGCGGTAGTTTTATCATCGAAACACTTTTCGCCTGGCCTGGCATGGGACAATTAGGGCTTCAGGCGGTTTTTTACCATGACTATCCTTTGCTCATGGGCATCGGGATCATCTCCGCTTTCCTGACGCTAATGGGGAACCTGTTGGCGGATGTGGGCTACGCCTGGTTGGACCCGAGGATCCGATATGATTAAACAAACTTTTAAAACCCATCCCCTGATGGTCTTTGGAACGGGCATCATTTCGATTCTCGTGTTGACGGCACTCTTCGCTCCCTGGATGAGCTCGTTTGACCCAATCCAGCAGACCTTGAGCGACCGCCTTTTGGCGCCTTCCTGGTTGCATTGGATGGGCACGGACCAATATGGACGGGATGTTTTTACGCGTCTTCTTTACGGTTCCCGCATTTCCCTGGCAGTGGGGCTTGTGGCGGTTTCTATTTATATCTTCATCGGCACGTTGGTCGGCGCTGTCGCCGGTTATTACGGCGGTTGGATCGATTTTGTCCTGATGCGGCTAGTGGATGTCCTGCTTTGCATCCCGACGTTCTTCTTGATCCTCATGGTCATCGCTTTCGTGGGCCCCAGCATCATCAATATCATGGTCATCATCGGCCTGACTTCCTGGACGGACGTGGCGCGGCTTGTACGCGGAGAGATCCTTTCCCTCAAGGAGAGGGAATTCATCATGGCGGCGCGGGTCATCGGCATGAAAGATTCCCGTATCATCCTGAAACATCTTTTGCCGAACGCGCTTGGGCCCATCTTGGTGGTAGCAACACTCGGTGTTGGCGCGGCCATTTTGCTTGAATCGTCCCTCAGCTTTTTGGGGTTGGGAGTCCAACCTCCAACGCCGAGCTGGGGCAATATTCTTCAAGAAGGTAAAGACCATCTGACCGACGCTTGGTGGCTGGTCACTTTTCCCGGCGTCGCCATTTTTACCACGGTGCTGGGGTACAACCTGCTCGGCGAAGGTCTGAGGGATTTGCTAGACCCGCGTTTAAGAGGAACCAATCGCAATGGCTGAACAATTCGCCGAGATCGTTTTTCCCGTCTCCCTCAAACAAGTTTTTACCTACGGCATTCCGGAAGCTCTCAAGGGTTTAGTGCGGCCGGGCATGCGTTGTTCGGTTTCCTTCGGACGCCGCCAGGCGGTCGGGTTGGTCACCGCTGTTTCCTCCCAGGCGCCCGCTTACGCGAAGTCCATCAAGCCCATTGATTCTTTACTTGATACCGAACCCTCTTTAACGCCCGACCTGCTGGAACTCGGCCGTTGGATCTCCGACTACTACTATTGCTCGCTGGGCGAGGCGTTATTCACCATCTTGCCGGCGGGATACCGTAAAAATCCCAAGGCTTTCTTGGAACTGACCGATGAGGGCAAGCGGAGTCCTGAGAAGGTCGAGAAAGTATTGGCAAGGGTCGGCGCACTACGCGGCGTGAATGTGGAAAGTTTAAAGGCGGGAAAGGTACCTCTGACGGCCAGGACCAGGGAATTAGCGGAGGTCCTGAAGAAAGAGAGCCTGGGTACACTTCGCTTGGATGGGACGCCCGGCAGTTCCAGAGCTAAGAACAAAACCAAGATCTCCGCGGCTCAGGCTATTCCCAAACTTCACGCGCAACAACAGACGGCCCTGTCGGCGGTCGAAAAGGCGCTCGATGAGGGCGGATTCAAGACTTTCCTGCTTCAAGGCGTGACCGGCTCGGGCAAGACCGAGGTCTATTTGCGGGCCATCGACAATGTCATCAAAAAAGGCAAGCAGGCCATCGTGCTCATCCCTGAGATCGCTTTGACGCCACAAACGGTCGAGCGGTTCACCAGTCGCTTCGGCGACCAAGTGGCGGTCCTGCACAGCCGTCTTTCGGCGGGTGAACGCACGCTCCAGTGGCAGCGCATGGCGTTGGGGGAAGCCAAAGTGGCGGTGGGCGCT
The DNA here is from genome assembly GCA_964469185.1 of uncultured bacterium. Lineage (GTDB taxonomy): Bacteria > Oederibacteriota > Muellerivitia > Muellerivitales > Muellerivitaceae > CAYXYA01. Next base: position 7,870 of record CAYXYA010000051.1, read on the forward strand.
CGGTCGGCCCTCTTCGCGCCTGTTCAAAACCTGGGGCTTATCGTGGTCGATGAGGAACACGAGTCCTCCTATAAGCAGGACGAGGCGCCCCGCTATCACGCCCGTGACGCGGCGGTGAAGAGAGCCCAGCTCTGCAAAACCGTCTGTCTTTTAGGAAGCGCGACCCCTTCGCTGGAGTCCGTCCATAACGCCCGCACGGACAAGTACACTTTTCTTTCGATGCCGGACCGTGTTAACAAAATGCCTCTGCCGGAGATCAAGCTGGTGGACCTGCGGGATGAGTGGAGAGTGCGGGGAGAAGACAGACCCATTCTGTCCATGGCCCTCGAGGAAGCCATCCATGAAACACTCGAGAAAAAAGAACAGGTGCTCCTCTTCCTTAACCGTCGGGGGTTCAACACAGTCACGCTTTGTATGAAATGCGGGGAGCAGGTGCATTGTCCTTCTTGCTCTGTGCCCGTGACCTTTCACCGGGGGTTGTCTTTCAAAGGCAAACCGGCGCTTTTGTGTCATTACTGCAACTGGATGGGGCCTATTCCCGAAAAATGCGCCAAGTGTGGTGATGGACCGATCCAGCAAGTTGGGCTAGGTACTGAGCGGGTAGAAGATGAGATGAAATCAAAGTTCCCGAAAGCCCGTATCGGCCGCATGGACCTGGACACGACCCGCAAGCAGGGAAGCCATGAGGACATCATCAACCGATTCCGCAAACACGAGATCGACCTTTTGGTGGGGACACAGATGATCGCGAAGGGCCATGATTTTCCGGGGGTGACGCTGGTGGGCATTGTGGGAGCGGATACGGGCCTTGCCCTGCCGGACTTCCGGTCTTCCGAGAGGGTCTTCCAACTTCTAGTGCAGGTGGCTGGCCGTGCGGGCCGGGCCGATAAAGAGGGCGTCATCTATCTTCAAACCTTCAATCCCGATCACCTGAGCATCCAGTCCGCCGTTCACCATGACACGGGCGCCTTTTGGAAAGAGGAGTTGGAGCTTCGCAAGATTCTTTCTTACCCACCCTTCGGCAAACTGGGACTTTTGGTCTATCGGTCGCACGACGAGAAGAAGGCACGCCAGGCGGCGGAGAAGGCCGCGGAAGTCATGAATCGAGAGGCGGTTAAGCTTGGCGTAGCGGTTCACGGCCCGGCTCCTGCGGCGATGTTCCGTCTGCGGGGCCATTACCGGTTCCAGATCCTGCTCAAGAGTGAAAAGCCGCAACCCCTGCGGCAACTGCTTCAGATCCTCGATTCCCGTTTTCAGACGCCGTCGGGGGTTTTTCGTGTGGTCGACCTTGATCCCCAGTCGATGTTGTGAGGAAAAATAACGGTGAAAAACAAAAAAGTGATCGTCGATTTTAGGCCCATCGCATTCGAACATTTTGAAAGGTTGGTACGGGATAAACAGTTAGGTGGGCTGGCTCATAAATTTTACCTTGAGCTTTTTGACTTTCCTCCCGAGGAGTGGGGCAGGCTTCGGAGAGAACACGGAAAAGACACGTTTGTATCCGATCGTCATATGCCATTTATTATTCAGGTCATTGTGGTTGAGGAGTCTGCGGACCAGATCAAGCTTTATGTGACGGAATTCGATCGTCGAAGGGCTTGAAATAGACTACAAAAAGACTACAATGGGGTCGAGTAAGGAGGCTGCCATGAGCGTTATTTCTTATCGGACAAAATTGGATCGAAAGTTTTTAGAAAAGGTCGCCGTGCAAAAGCTGAAATACAGAAGCGTCAACGCTTTTATCGACCATGCGGTTGAAAAAACCATGCACGATGAGTTATCCGCGGATACTCCGGCTAAAAGAATGGCCCAAGAAATCCATGGGGTTGTGGCAAAACATATGTCCATTAAGTTTCGTCCCGCTTCCGCCAGGGAAGAAAAAGATATGCTTAAAGATCTAGAAGAGTATAAGTCTGGCAAGGTAAAAGCTGTTCGGATGAGTCGG
>CAYXYA010000052.1:0-9800 GCA_964469185.1 uncultured bacterium
CTTTGCTCGATCTCTCCCAGAATGATGGAAAGTTGGGGATTGTCCTTAACGGCGATCTCCTCCTGCTTGAGCAGTTCCGACAGCCGCTCCCTTTCTCCTTTGTTGTGGCACCAGAGAATGACTTTCGATCCCTCCAAAACCCATTTTTGAAGGTCGTTGGCAAAGGTCGCGAACTTGCCGTAATAAGGCGGCAGGGAACGGCCATGAACACCGTGAAGAGTCTGCGCGGATCCGCCGAATATTTCCTGCTGGAGCTGGCTAACCCCGGCGGCACGCCCCTTCTCGAACGCTTTCTTCAAAAAACGGATGTCGGAGAATAGATCCTTGGTGGGAAAAAGATCCGAGCCTTCTTCCTTTGTTTGTTTTTCACAAGCGGCCAACTGCTTTTGCAGCTCGTCCCATCGCCGCTCAAAAGCCAGCGGTTCGGCCAGGAATATCCGGGTTCGATCCGGGAGATAGTCGAAAAGGCAGGCCCGTTTTTCCAAAGCGCCCAGGGCCTTCCATTGCCAGCCCGGGAATTGGAAAGTTTGGTTGAAGAGCTCCAGCGCGTCCTCGGCCCAACGGGATCTATCCTTCACCTTGTTTTTCAAGGCGTGCCGCAGGTTGTAACGAGTCTCATCTTTGAGAACGATCTCGTGGGCGGGAAAAACATAGACCGTTTCCAAGTCGCCGCTCGACCGTTGGTTCAGGATATCCAGCGGCCTCACGGACTCGAGCGTATCGCCGAAAAACTCAAGCCGTACCGGCCCCGAGGGCGACCCTGGCGAGGCCAAGTCCAAAATGCCTCCGCGCGCGGCGAATTGCCCCAGCTTGACCACCTGCTGGACGGATTCATAACCCAGGGCGGTCAGTCGTTGTCTTAAATTCGCGGGCACGTCCTGTCCTTTTTTTAGGATCAGGACCTGGTCCAGCCATTCCTCGGGCGGCAAGGTATTTTGAAGCGCGCCCATGAGGGGCGAGATGACGATCAAGGCTTGCCCTGAGGGGCCCTCTGGGCCGCTCGAAGGGCTCGACTGGAGAAGTTCATAAAAAACCCTTTGCCGTTCGCCGACCAGTTCTGGATCGGGGGTCTCCACGTCCTGGGGCAGGGTTTCCCAGGAGGGGCAAAGATAGACCGAGACATGAGGTAGCCAACTCATCAAGTCGTCTTGGAGGAAAAGCGCCTCTTCCCGCGTCGGCGTCAGGATCAACCAGGGATTTTTCTCTTGGAGCTACTGGTACCACCAAGCCAATAAGAACGCCTTGGACGAACCAGGCGCTCCGTGAATGAGGGTGTTCGGCGCGAACGCCTTCAAACTAGCGAGGGCCTCTTGGGCGGCGGACCAATCTAATTTTTCAAAATCAAAGACGCCTCTCGGGACGGCCTTGATCTCAGGGTTTATTTTTTCGAGTTCCACTCATTCATCCATTCTGGAAAAAACGCCGTAAACGCAATTAGGGCTTTCAGCGTCCAACCCCTATGGGCTAGAAACCAAAAACCCTTCAAAAACATTTCAAATGTTCGAGAATCTTGCCTGTCACAGAGGTGAAAGTCAATGCTTCGGTTTTTCGCCGTTGGATTTGAACATAAAAAAGCCCGTTCTCCTTCAGGAGAGAACGGGCTTTTAAAAAAATAAAAATCTTTCTTATTGTTCGCTAAAAGCGGGATCCAAGACCAAAAGATAGGTGCAATCGGTGCAAAACACCAAATGCTGATTCACCTGAGCCATATCTTCCTCCGACAGTCTTCCCGCACGATATAGATAGAGCATATGCTTGATCTCCTTACAGTGCTTATCCATGGTATCGCCTCGCTTTCCGGCGGATCGCGTGTAAAAGGAAAGCTCCTATTCATCGTGCCGCCAAATCCGAATCGTTAGACTTGATTGAAACTAACGAAGCGTTGGGGCCGCGGCGCTGGCAGGCGGGGTGGTTCTCGAACGTTTCACCTTTATAAAGGGCATTAACCGTGCCACAGGCTTAAAAGCCTTTCTTTCATCAGCTTTCATGTCCCGGCGCATAAAACGCTCTTTTAAAGATCGAATACAAAGGCTTTCAAGATGAATGAAAAAGGAGAAAAGAAAGGATTTTTGACGAATTGATGGTTTTCCAACAAAAGACAGGGCCTCGATCGGAGGTCGAATTTCGGGAATTTAATGTTGAACCTTTTAAATTGGAAAAAGGATTTTTTTGGGAGCGACTCGATCAAAATGCGTCCTTTGCCATTTGGGCTATTCATCATGGACTTCCAACCCCTTCATAACGCTTGGCAAAAATCCTCACTTGGGTAAAAATAGATTTCTTCGTTTTTTGACCGACGGGTCGGATTCGGGATCTCTCACGTCTTTGTGACGCATGGTCGACTTCTATTTTTTTATCCCATGGATAAAGTCATCGAAATGAAAAAAGATCAACGGGTACATTCATTAAAATGATCGATCGAATCTTTTGGATCTTAGGATCCGCCCTTCTTTTTTTGCCGACCATGCCGGGGTTCGCTTTTACCCCCATGGAATATTTCAACAGCTTCGTCGCCGGTGTGGATAAAGGCTTCAGGGACGGGGCTTTTAACCAAGCTCGTTTCAATCGGCCTTCCAGCCTCGCTTTCGACACTACCGGTGACAGGCTTTTCGTCGCCGACTCGAACAATAATCGCATTCGCGTGGTTTATTTGAACGAGCAAAATCGGGTCGAAACGATAGCCGGCTCAGGGGTGCAAGGCCAGGACGACGGACCTTTATCGAAAGCTTCTTTTTATTGGCCTTACGCTTTGGTTTATGTTCCCGGGGACCGTTTGATCGTCTCGGATATCGGAAGCCATCTTTTACGGGATATTGATCTAAAAACGGAAAAGGTGACCACGCTCACGGCGACCCCTCAAATCTATAACATGGTCTATCGGGAACAGGATGACAGTCTTTATTATTCGGAACCTTCGAATGGCTCGATCCAAAAATTCGATCTAAAGACGAAGACCGTATCCACGGTCCTTTCTTCCAGCCCCGAAGTTCCACAACCAAAAGCGCTTTGTATAGATCGAAACAAAATCTATGTCGCGGACTCGGAACTGACGAACGTTTATGAGCTACAAATAAACGACAAAGCCGCCCCCAGCACGATCAGCACCAACTTGTACCTCGTTGGGACGGGCAACCACATCCTAGAGATGACCTACTCGGATGGGATCCTATACGCCTTGCAGCGGGGCTCCGTGCCTTTGGTGCGCATCACTCCCAATTATCAACCCGTTACGCTGGGGACAGCGTGGACCGATACCATCGAGAACGATAACGCTCAAGCCGCGCCGCTTTTTTTCCTATCGGAATCGACCATGCAAGGGTTTGCCGCGTCGCCCGTCGAGAACCGGAAACTCTACATTGCCACAGAGGGCAAGAATTCGATCATCAGCGTCAAGGACTACGATTTTGGCAGCTATTGGCTCGCGGAACAGGGTTCGGACTTCAATTACGCGGCAGCTAAGCCTAAAAAAACATTCCGCATTTTGGTCGTGGGTGATTCTCGCCTAGTAAGATCCCCCAACGTGGTCAGCAAGGAAAGTTGGACGCCTTCCTACCGCACCAACACTTTCCCAAAACAACTGGAGTTCTTGTTGAATATGGAAGCTTCCCTTCAGAACGTTGATACCCACTTCGAGGTCCTGATGCTCGGCCACGTCAATGAATGCGCGGTCTTCTTTGGGAATTACGAAGTACCGGACGTCGTCAAAAAATATGACGTGGACCTGGTCTTGGTCATGGGCTCCATGTATTTTTCCGATTATTTTGAAAAAGCCTGGACGTCCGAGGGTATTCCAAGTCACGATCTTATCGACGCTTACCGAGTTAAACCCTTGGCTTCCAGAGTACCTCCGGGCGCCCCGACGAAATTTTATGAAGATTGCAAAAAAGCCGGCTTAGTGGCGCCGGGGTTCCCGATGACCGATTTCCGTCATTATTTAAAAATGGACGATCCCGAAATTCGCGCAGATCTTATGGAGATGATGGCTTTACCGCTTCATCTTTTATCCAATAAACTCGGCGCGATCAGATCCAAAGAAGGAAAATCGCCTCAGCTCGCGGTCCTCTACATTCCTTGGGATGGGCATCCGGGCCCCGAAGAGAATTACGATCTGTTCTGGAAGGATGTTTGCAAAAAAAACAAGGTGGAATACATCAGCGTAGGCCCTTTATTCAATATACTTCAAACGAGTTTTTACCCCGTTAATCAAAATGACGGCGTCTATCACTACACCGCCTACGGCCATCAATTGGTCGGTTATCTTTTGAGCCGTTATTTGGTGGAGCGGAAACTGATCCCTTTCGAACCCGAAAAACCTTCCTCCAAATAAATAAAAAGATCATTCAGAAGGAATACCGTAAGGCCCGCCCGGAACAGAGGCCCGGTTCAAGATCTTGCAGAATTCCTTATTGAATCGAAGGGTCCCCTTTTCGTTCAAATGAGCGTAGTCGGAAAAAAGCCGCCAAGCGTAAACCGTCCGCCATGGGGAAAGGATATGGAATTGGTCATCCTTTCGGGCCAGGCCTTCCAAGTAGCTTTTGTAATCTTTGAAAACGCCGCTATCCAGATGCGGGACCGAGGATTCATTGATCGGCATGACATAAAAATAAGTGGGAATATTTTCTTTTTTTAAAAGGTCCAGGGTCATCCGAAAATAATGATCGATCACCGGACTCACCTCAAAAGCCTTCAGTTCGGTGTCGGCGTTCAGACTTTTCGATCCATCCGCCAAGGGAAAATAATACTGTCCCCTGGTCTTGGCGATGACTTCCAAGGCCTGCTCGTTCTCTTCCTTTCGGGCGCCGAAACGCTCCGCGATCAAGGACGAGACGTAATAAGGGGGGAATCCCCGAGAAAGCAAGAACGAGTAGACTCGCTGCTCCAGACCCCAAAGACCCGAATCCGAAATGAGTTCCTTATCCTTCAGCTTGAAAATATTGTCCAAGACCTCATCGGCGTCGGCGCCGCTGATCACGCCGAACTTCACGGTGTTTTCCCAATAAAAATCAGGATGAACAAAATGATAGGCGTTATACGAAAGAAGGACCGCTTGAGGACGCGCGGGGGCCCGCATTAACCGTCGGACCAGGAAATAACTTTCGATCGGGGTACAGCCCATCATCGCGCAATTGATCACCCCGGACCCCAGCTTCTCCGGTTGGATGCCGTCCATGACGGCCGAGTCACCGAAGATGACCAATCCCGCCCGTGAATAACCGTCGATCAATCGGTTCTTCCCGGTCAGAAGGGCGTAATCCCGGCTCAGATAGGACAAGCGGTGATCCAGGCCCCAAACCCAAGCGAAAGCCAAACCAACCGCGAACAGGAAGGTCAATGTGATCAAGTAAGTTCGCATCTTTAAAACTCCCCTTTAGAACCTGAAATACAAAAATTCGCTGTTACCGGTGACCATCAGTAAGTTGACCAAAGCAAGGACCGCCAGAAATGATCCCCAAAGGACGTTCGGGCGCCATTGGAACGAGAAAAACGCGGGGGCGGACCGGATACTCGTCAAGGAGGGCCCCTCCTTCTCGAAAAGTTGGAGGACGTTCGGCAGGATCAAGATGAAAACAAAACCAACTCCCAGCGTGACCAGGGAATTTGAATTGTTCCAATAGGGGACGGGAGAACCGAGGTAGTCCAGGATCGATTCAAGTACGCCCGGAGGACCTCCCACACTTTCTCCCGTACCCCCGCCGATCATGCACCGGATCAACTCCCAAGCGTCCGCGGCTGTGTTCGCTTTGAAAAATATCTGGGAGATCAAAACCGCCAGATAGGTTACTCCCCATTTCCAGGCCCCATCGAACCAAGACCGAAAAAAGCTGACCGGCACTTTCGATATTTTAGGCCCGTACAACCGCCAGGCGTGATTGACGCAGAGATAGAAGCCGTGCAAAAGACCATAAATGAAGAATTGAAATCCCGCCCCATGCCACACCCCCACCAGGATCATGGTGTATAAGGTCGGCAGGGCTAACATGACGAGAAATCCTTCCAATGTGGTTTCCTGGGCCTTTAACAAAGCCAGACCCTTGGTCGCTCGCCGGCGCATGATCCAAAGGGAGACGGGATTGTAAAGGTAGAGGGTCACATACCGCGTCAGGGAAATATGCCACCTTTGCCAAAAGTCGATGATGCTTTTGCTTTTATAGGGAGAGTCGAAGTTCGCCGGAAACTTCACATTGAACATCCTCGCCAATCCCAAAGCCATCTCCGAATAACCGGCGAAATCAAAATAAAGCTGCAAAGAATAGGTCAAAACACCGGCCCAGGCTTCCACGACCAGCTTGTCCCCCGTATGTTTGAAAATATCGTTGGCCACCGGGGCCAATTGGTCCGCGATGAGGACTTTCTTCGCCAGCCCCAGGATGAAAATGGAGACACCGACCGCGATATTGTTCCAATCGATGGAGTAGGTCTCTTTCTTGGCGAATTGGGGCATGATCTCGCGATGGTGCAGTATTGGACCCGCGATCAAGTGAGGAAAAAAAGTCACAAAAAGGACATATTCCAAAAATCCCCTTTCATGGGCGTTCCCCCCCTGGGTGTCGATCAAAAAACCGATCTGGGTGAAAGTGAAAAAGGAGATGCCCAAGGGCAGGATGGCCGATCCCCAGGCATAACCGTGATAAAGACCATGTTCCTGGAACCAGCCGAGCAGGGTAAGCAGGTATTTAAAATAAAAGAGGATCCCTAGATTGACCAGGATCCCCACGGCTAGGATGAAAGCGGAGGTTTTGGTCCTCTCTTGGAATATCTGGATCAAATAACCGCAACAATAATTGAAGATGATCGAACCGACTAGGATCAACAAGAAGTTGGGATTCCACCAGCCATAAAAAAAGAAGGAAAGCGCCGCCAGCCAGAATTTAGGGGCATTCATTTGGAAACGACCCAAAAGATAATAGACCAGCAGGGAGAGGGGCAAAAAGAACACGAGGAAAGTTACGGAATTAAAGAGCAAAGCCGTTCCTTAGGAAAATAGGTCTACTTTTTCTTCACCGACCGCTTTTCGATCAAAGCCACGAAATCACCCACGTTCTTGAGGTCTTCCAATTCGGAGGCGTTGAATTTGATCCCGAATTCCACCTCGGCCCCGACGATGATATTGATGTGATTGAACGAATCCCAACCGGCCACATCTTCGGCGGTGGTGCTGAGGGTCAGGACGATCTGGTCATCCCCCAAAACCTGGCCAATGATCTTCGTCAAACGTTCAAGGATATCGGACTGGGTCACGGTCAATCCCCTTTTTTGAGTTTGATGGAATGCTCGAACGGTTTGTTGGGACCTAATTTTAAAACCCAGCGAGTATAACCGGTTTCGGTCGATTCGAGAGGCGCGAAACCCAGGTCCGTGTAAAGCCCTTTGACCAAGGCGTTTTTGGCCGTGGGCGAATATTGGCCGATGATCCTCTTTGCGCCTTTTTTCGAAACTTCCCTGATCAATAGATCTAGTGTCGCCTGTTCCACCCCCCGGCCTAAAACTCGGCAACTCATCAACCAGGTATCGATGAGCCAATCCCCTTCCTGGTCCAAAAGGGCGATCACGACCCCGACGATACCGTTATCGCCAAAACGGTCCACCAAGCGCAATCGTAAAGTCACCGCGTTGGGATCGGAAGCGAATTGGGACACCTGCCCTTCCGAATAACGGCGCGTCATCAGATTGAACTGGTTGGTCTTGTGGATGAGCTGCGTGACCCGGGACAGGTTCAAGGGATCGATGGGTCCCCAGATCAATTCCATCTCCAAGCTCTTGAGATAGTCCGATAAATTGCTGAAGGAAGCCTGGGTCTGGACGCGTTCCAGGTTCTTTTGATACTGATGGGAGCGGGCCAGATCCTCGGGGGTCAAGGACACCGCCTCAAAATAACCCGCCGAAGCGACGTGGTCGGCGAAAAAAGCCGGGTCCTCGGGTAATTCGGGAACGGCCACCATGGGCAATTCACCGCGCACTTGATGACGCTCGTAGGGGTTATCGTCCACCAGGACCAAGGAATCCAAACCGATATTCAACTGTTTGGCGATCAATTCCAGGTTGAAAGCTTTATCGTTCCAATTGGCGACAAAACAGGCGATGTCGTTCCTTTTCAACACCATTTCAGGATGTTTTTCAAAAGGCTCCAGGGCAGTCCCTTCGTTGTTCTTGGAACACACCGCCAAAATAACACCTCGGCTTGCCAAGTCCCGGACGAATCGTTGAAAAGCCACGAAGGCCTCTCCCGCCCCGCTCCCTTGACCTAATTGGATGCCCTCCAATCCATCGTCACCGATGACTCCGCCCCAAAGGGTGTTGTCCAGGTCCAGCACCAGGCATTTGAATGAGCGGCCCTGCTGGGCCCCTAAAAGCCGTCCGACCAATTCCCCGTACATCGGTCCCGCCACAGGACTCACTTCGATCTTCGCCTTATGCCACAAAAGAGGATCATGCCATTCCCTCAAACCGTCCCTTGCCGCCCAGTTTTGGATATCCAAAATATCCACCTTTTGTTCATCGGCCAAAACCCGCAGGCGCTCACAAAAGACGCGAAGGAGATGGGCCGGCGAATCCGGAAGCCTTTGTTCGTTGCTGCCCATCAGGGGCTGATGAAGGGGGAGCGGCGTTTGTTGGATGACCCGGCAGACGAATTTTTCCCGGGAAAGCCGCCAAAGGGTCTGGACCTGGTCCAAGGCCATCTCCAGCTTGGCAGCAGCCGACTCGGGCGTCAGTCCCAAAGGCTGCGTGCCGAAAAGGCTCAAAGCGTCAAAGGCGACCAGTACAGCGGTCGGCTTGAATTGATGCAAGCGAGACGAGTGATCCATCAGTTCTTGTAACGATTGTCCATAATCGGTCACGTAAGTGGAGACCCACAGATTACGACGCAGACCGCCGACCCGAATACCGGGCAAAAGTTGGTCCACCGTGGCGGAACCCAGAACGGCCAAAGAAATCGGCTGGGTCGAAAGACCCGGGGGCGGCGCGTCGGGGAATTTTTCCTTTAAGACTTTGTCGACATTTATGGTTTCCAAAAAATTGAGGTCATATTGGGCGATAGCGGTCAACAAAGACCAAGCTTCCTCAGGCTTGGCTTTTTTGATCGCGTTGATCTGTTTTGAGAACTCGGTAGGTTTAGGAAGCCATTGCATGTTCATAGGAGGTCGATTCAGGCACCGATTAAAGATGGGCGTATTATAAGTGTTTTAGAATTCCGAACAAAACTCTAAAGCAAGGACCGTTTAACCGCCCCGGCACGATCCTTTAAATCATGGCAAAGGGGTGATTTCGGTCGCGAAAAGGCGTTTTTGCCGGAGGTCTAAATGATCAGCGCTGCATCTCCACGATCATCGGCAAAAGGGTATGCATCGATCCTTCTCCGGCCGCCTGAACCAGGGTTGCGGTCTGGTCGGTTGGCAGGCGCGGCAGTCTCTTGACCATCACTTCCACTCCGGGCAAGAGCCACTTCATATCGGCGCAAAGCAATTCACCCGCCGCTTTCGCCATGGCGTATTCGGTCATTCCCTTGGGCCTGTCTTCCGGCGCCACCGCCACCGAAGAAGGATAAAAAACCGAAAATCGTTCCGTTTTTTTACGCAAAGCCGAGCAAAGATCGTAAAAACCGATCACATAGAATCGGTGGAACTCATCGTAGAGGGCCGGGCTGAATTCATTGCCGCGGCGACCGAAGATTCGGCTCGTGGCGAAATAATAAACGTGGGTCGGCAGGACTTTCAATTTTTCCAACTGCGCCGCCGTCGGAAGACGAACGTCATAGGGCAATAGTTGCGCTTCGCCGCCGAAAGCCTTGATCTCGGCCAAGA
>CAYXYA010000053.1:0-9703 GCA_964469185.1 uncultured bacterium
ACTCCGCAAAAGGGACGGACGGTCGCACTAAAGGGTATATCCCCCCTCGCCGCAATGGGCCCCAACATCCCCACGTTCAGCGCGCTGATTTCCTCTTCTTTTTGTTTTTGCTTGGGGCGCGGCAGTTGTTGTTTTTCCTGTTCCATCTTGACGACCGCCCCCAGGACAAATGAAGCCATATAGGGATGGGTATTGAAATATTCCAAATGCCGGGAAAGCGCCTGGGCCCTTTCCTCCTCGGAGGGATAGGTTTTTTTCAAGACCGGTAGCAGCGCGAAAGCAACGCCGTAGCTGAGATACCTCTCGAAGTTCCAAAGCGTTTGCAGGAAAAAAGAACGGAAAAATACCGAGAGCAGATCCCATCGAGTGATCGTGGAAACCGGTTTTTCGTCGGGCATCAGGAAGTTTCTCCTTTCCCCATGAAGATCAAAGCCAGCGCGAATCCTGCGCAAAGCGCGATGGAAACCAGATAAATACCGTGCATGTGGGAGAACATCGCCAAACTCATCATCGCCGCGATCGAGAGGACCAAGTAGATCGCCGTTTTTTTCTCGACCAAAATGTCGATGACCGCCGAGCAGCCCAGGGCCAGCAGAAGCCAATGGGCGTAATAGAGGCCATCCATGACCTTGCCGCCCATCATTCCGGGCAACATGTAGAAGAGTCCCGCCGAAAGATGGGCCAGCGTCAAGCTTACCGCCGCGACCAAAAAACCCTTGAAGAAAAGTTCCGTCAACACGAACCAATTGATCCAGGAAAAGGTCCGAAAATGCGCGCCGAGCGCCATGCGCTGCGCCAGATGGACCCATCGGACGTTCAGTTTGCTGATCAATATCTCGACTTCCGTGCTCAAGGCCGCCAGGGGGATAGCGATCGCCATCGCGTAAGTCATCGCGGCCTCAGGCGGGTAGTTGCCCTTGACCAATTCGCAGGCGAAAGCGGAGGAAACGCCGGCAAGCATCGTCAGGTCTATCGGCAAGTGCGCTCCCACCGACAGGTCCCCGATCCAGATCAATTCGATCAGGGCACCCATTTCCAATCCGATGTTGGGGTGTCCCAAGAACCATCCCACTAAAGGTCCCACAACGATGGGCCTGGAGACCATGATCTGGCCCGCGGCTTCCACGTCCAAGCTCAAGAAGGCCAATAAGATCGATAGGGCGAACCAATGTTCCATCATTTGTTTTTGATCTCCTTGAGCCTCGTCGTCACCGTCGTTTGGAAGGACCCTTGCGGCGGCAAATGGACTTCCCACCCCAAAAGCAGGCAGGAGCCCTGATAAACCCTCTCGAACCCGCCTTCGGACTGCGAGATGGTCTCGACCGGATAGCGCCAGAACTTCGCGGGTGTTTCCGTTCGGAAGTTGACCTCCAAATTAAGCCAGCCGTCCCTCATCCCCATTTCTCGTACCGCGCTCTCCTCGCCCACGCTGTTCAAACGCGGCAAAGTAAGTTCCCGTCCCTGGATGAAATAATTCCGGTCCGGAGCGTCCCCGGCCAGGAGGGTCAGATTCCATTCTGTCATCAGGAGGAACCGCAGATCCTCCCGCCCTGAGTTGAAAAGCCGGTAGGTCGTCTCCGCGTGAAAATCACCCGGATCCAGGACCAGGTCCTTGGTCAACCGGACCGGCGTCCTATCGATCGTTCCATCATGGGACAAACTCAGTTTAAGCGGTTTTCCCTTGCGTTTGGGCTCTTCCAATTTCGACCTGAAAACCGCCTGGTGGAAATCCCCTAATTCCTTGTATTGGCCGCTCAAAAGACCCTCTACCCGCGTGTCCAACGGCAAGATGCGCTCCACCAGACTGGCTCGGTCATCCTGGTCGTAAAAAAGTTTTTTTTCCAATCCCGGTTCTTTCATGCGGACCCTGTCATGGATGCTGGCGACACCCGCGCCCGCGGAATGAGGATCCTGGGAAGCCTGTAGTTTGCGGTGGTAAGCTTCCCTGCGGCGGGTCAAGGTATCCGAAAGGTTGATCGGATTCTTCAAGTAGTCGAGCTCGATCAAGGCCCCTCCTTTGGAAGGCTCAAAGATCGCGTGATAACCCGATGTCTCGATGACCACTTCTTCCCGCCCGTCTTTGTTGAAATCCGTCGCGGATATTTTGAACCCCGTTGTCGGCGCCGGTAAAAGGGAATCCGCCAGTTTTTCCGCCTCGATCAATTGGCGGTGCATCGCGAACCTGAGATGGTTCAAATAAAGCCCGCCAAAAACTCCGTGCCAATAGGGACAATTGCACTCGCCCTGATAAAGCGCCCGAACAGCCTTCTCGAGGATCACTTTTTGTTTCGGGGTCGATCTTTTGGACAATCGGACGCGGGCATCCTCCACCTTTTGGGAGACCCAAAGAAGCTTCTTATGAAGATGGTTGCTTTCCGAATACTTCGCGAAAAAGTTCCGCCAAAAACCCCCGTTCAAATAACGCTCAAAGCGGGGCATCTCGCCCCTGTCCCGGACCTCATGGCGGAGTGCCTCGTATTCCTGGGCGGCCTCGGTCGGCAGCGACCATTCCCCCATTTCGGTGTAAGAACCGGTGGGAAGATTCACGATACCAAGCGAAGGATGCGCGGCTTTGAACTCGCCAAAGGTCACGGCTTTCAGCCAATCGGAATTCCGCTCCAAAGCGGTGAAAAAATTCTCAAGCCAGCCTTCCTCATAAACCCACTTATAGGTATCGGGCCAGCCTCCGAACTTTTCCCCGTCGTCCATAAGGACCACACAGCGGTCGCCGTCCTCGGTCGCTACGGACCGAAGGTACTGGATGGTTTCTTCCACCGCTTGAAAAGGGACGAGATAGCGCATTTTTTCCGAGATCGGGAAGACCGCGGCGGTTCGGCCCTGCTCCTCCATGATGTAATAGCCGAAAGTTCTTTCCTCGCTGAGTCCCACGGCCTTCAGATGGGCGTCGTCGATGACCACGTACTCCACCCCTGCTTCCGCAAGGGCTTTGGTCAAGTGCGGCTCCCAAACCCTTTCCGCCAACCACATTCCCTTCGCCTCGACCTTGAATTTCTTTTTGAGATACTCTGTCAGCATCCGTATCTGGCCCACTTTATCCCGGTCGGGCAAGACGGCCAATATCGGCTCGTACATGGCCCCCGTAAAAAACTCGATCTGCCCCCGCCCCGCCATCGTTTTCAGGAGCGTGAAATACTCAGGGCGGTTTTCCTCGATCCATTCCAAAAGCGATCCCGTGATATGGAAGGTGCATTTCACCCCTGGATGCCGGTTCAACAGGCGCAAAAAGGGTTCATAGGACTTGAGGTATAGATCCTCGAAAACCTGGCCAAAATTACCGACCGGTTGATGGTTATGAACACCGAAAATGAAATTGAGCTTTTTCAATGCGGATCCCTATCCTTGATTTTTCAACTGGGGCAAGAATTTTTCCAGCGGCTCTTTCAGATCGCCCGGAACGGCGCGCACCTCCAGCTCCACGCCGCGGACCTTCAATTCTTTGAACGCCTCGATATCGGCCGCGTCCACGCAGACCGTCTTGCTGACTTGGTTTTTTCCCTCGCCGAAATGCATGCCGCCCACGTTGATCGAGGATACAGGCCCGCCTTTCTTGGCGAAATCCAGGCCATCGACCGGATTCGAGAAAAGTAAGAGGCTGCTTTCTTTCGGATGGCTCTCGCAAGCCGCCGCGGCTTCTTCCACCGTGTAAAAGCTCACCTTCAAACCGGAAGGAACGGCCATTTCCATGAGCGTCCGGCGCATATTGTTCCTGGCGATCTCGTCATTGACCACCACCAAACGCTGGATGTTCAGTGCCTTGACCCATCCCACGACCACCTGGCCGTGGATCAAACGGTCATCGATCCTTATCAGTTGAATATCCATCACGCCTCTTTTGTCAAAACTCGACCATTATTTTTTGAACATTTCCACGGTCGTTAAGATGCTTTCCCGGGTCACTTTTTGGGTCTCTAAAGCGAGTTTTTCAAGGTCCGCCCCTTCGCGGGTCGTCACGGCCTTGATGAGCATAGGCAGATTGACTCCCGTGACGATCTGCAGTTTGTGGGTTTGAGCGGTCAAGACCCCCACGTTGAACGGCGTGCCGCCCATCATGTCCACCAACAACAGGGAGCCCTTCCCTTTGGGGTCGACTTTATGCAGGACCCCCTCGATCTTTTGTTTGTAATTCTCGGGCGAGTCGGAAGATTGCAAGGAAACGGCCTGGACGCCTTCTGTCTCCCCCAGGATCATTTGAAGCGTCGAAAGGAGTTCTTTCCCGAATTCGCCGTGCGTCGCGATGACAATACCGATCATGGTCCCTCTCCTTTTCGCGGCGTTCGTTCCGCGTTTTTAAAAAGTCCGATCCGCCGCCCCTCTTCAAACCGGATCATCAACCCACTAAAAGACGGATGATCGTTTTTCCCAGTTTTTCAGGACTATGCCGTACCAGATCCTCGCGATGAAGCAGGTTGGCCGTTTTTAATTTCACGCCCAATGCCCTCACTTCGGCCTCGTCCATCACCACCGGTTCCTGGCGGTTGCTCTCGTAATGCAGTAACAGCTTGGCGGGGACCTTTTCTTTGTTCGCGATCACGTAATGGATGAAATTGGGACCCGTATGTTTCAGGATAGCTTTCACGTGGTCCGAGACGCTGAAAAAATCGGTCTCGCCCGGCTGGGTCATGATGTTACAGACATAGATCTTGACCGCCCGAGAAAGAGCGATGGTCTCAGCTATCCCAGGGATCAAAAGATTCGGCAGCACGCTGGTATAAAGACTGCCGGGGCCCAGAACGATCGCGTCCGCTTCCAGAACGGCCTTCAGGACCTCTTTGTTCGGGCGGACGTTCTTTTCCTTGAGCATGACCTCGTCGATCGGGGATTTGGAACTGGAGATGTTGGACTCGCCCGTCACGATCTTCCCGTTCTTCAGGCGGGCTTGGAGCGTCATGGACTCGAATGTCACCGGCATGACCGTCCCGCGGGTTGAAAGGACTTTGCTGGATTCCTCGACCGCCTTGCCGAAGTCCCCGGTGATCTCCCTCATCACCGTGATGAAAAGATTCCCGAAGCTGTGCCCCTTCAAGTCCCCATGGCTTTTGAAGCGGTATTGGAAAAGATCGTTGAGCAGGGTTTCCTGGTCCGAAAGGGCCACGATGCAATTGCGGATATCGCCGGGCGGAGGGGTCCCGAAATGCTCGCGCAGCCGGCCTGAGCTTCCTCCATCATCCGCCACGGTCACGACGGCGGTCAGATTACTGGTGTAATGTTTGAGGCTGGAAAGCACGTTCGGCATGCCCGTGCCGCCACCCAGAACCACGATCCGGGGACCGCGTCTGAGGCGGGTCCGTTGATAGACCACGTTGAGGAATTCTTTTTCGCGGGCGGGAGCATAGACGGTCAAAACGGAGAACATGAGCCGTCGGATCCCCAGGATCCCGCCCCAGAGGGCGAGGACCAGTAAAAAAAAGTCGATGAACTTCAGACGTTTGAGGTGGTCTTCGATCTCGATGATCAGGACGGGGCGGTAATGCACGCCCGAGATGTGTTGGCTCATGAAGCCCGAGAAGCCGACCATGAAGACGATTACGCACCCGAAGATTAAAATGAACCAGCGCTTCAAGCGCATTCCGGGATAAAGCCAGCGCCACCACAGCATTATTTGGGGCCTTTCATCCGGGAAGACTTCTTGCGGGCGGCTTCCTCAGCCATCATTTTGCTCACGCGGTCGGCGAACTCCTGGGCCGTAAAATAACCCAATTTCATCAAGCGGTGGTTCATCGCCGCCACTTCGATGATGACCGCCAGGTTCCTTCCAGGTCGGACCGGGATGACGAAAGTCGGGATCTCCACGTCAAAAACTTTATGCGTGGCCGGGGCCAGACCCATCCGGTCATATTCTTTCTTGTTGTCCCATTCTTCTAGACGCACGACCAGCTCGATGCGCTTCTTGTCGCGGATCGCGCCGACTCCGAAAAGACTTTCGACGTTGATGATCCCCAGGCCCCTGATCTCCATGTGATGCTTGATGATCTCGGACCGGGAACCCATCACGATGCGGTTGGCCAACCGCTTCATGTAAACCAGGTCGTCCGCCACCAGGCGGTGTCCGCGTTCCACCAAGTCCAAGGCGCATTCGCTTTTGCCGATACCCGAACTGCCCAAAATGAGGATTCCTACGCCGTACACGTCCATCAAAGTGCCGTGCTGGGTCGTTTCGGGCGCGAACTCCTCTTCTAAGAAAACCGAGATCTCCGAAATGAACTTCGTGGTCGGCGTAGGGGTCGTAAAAACCGGCACGTGATAAAGCTTAGCTTCCGCCAGTAACTCCGCGGGCACCTTCATTCGATGGGTCACTACGACACAGGGCAGATGCCGCGAGAACAAGGTCTTGAGGATCTTTTTGCGTTGGACGGGCTTGAGGGTCTTTAAATAATGGATCTCGGTCTTGCCGATGATCTGAAGGCGCTCATAAGGGAACCATTTCAGGTAGCCGGTCAGGGCCATGCCCATCCGGTTGATGTCGACGCTGACGATGAAGCGCCCGGCCATATCCTCCTCAAAAAGCGGCGAAAGGCGGAGCCTTTCCTTCGCTTGTTGAAAAAAAGACTCGACTGAGATTTTTTTCATATTAATTTTCGCCTCGAAGCCTTCCCCGTAGGGGAAAGCGGCGTTCAATGCTTCAGTTTTTCTTCTTCCTGGATGATCTTGATGATCTCTTCCGGATTTTGCGCCGAAAGAAGCGATTTGCGGAAGTACTTATCTTTCAGCAGGCTAGAAATACGGGCCAGAGCCTTCAAGTGCGCGCCCGCCGCGCCTTCCGGAGCCACTAAAAGGAAAAAGATATTCACCGGTTCGCCGTCCAGCGAGTCGAAACTGACACCTTCCGGCGACAGACCGAAAGCCGCCGCCAGGTCCGAGACCGTGTCCGACTTACCGTGGGGAATGGCGATCCCCTGACCAATGCCCGTGGAACCCAGTTCTTCGCGTTCCATGAGGGTTTGGATCATTTTTTTCTTATCTTTGATCTTGCCCGACTTCACCAGCAGTTCCACCAGCTCTTTGAGGGCGTCTTTTTTGTTCTTGGACTCCAACGATAACTTGATGGCGTCGACGGATAAAAAATCCAAAATCTGCATGAAAAATCCTCCCAGAGTTTTTTTTAATTAAGAGCGCAAAACACGGCTAGAGCTCGAGATCGGAGGTCGTCCTCAGTATTCCGGCTCGATCAACCCGATATGATTATCTTTGCGTTTGTATACGACGCTGGTGTGCTCGGTTTCAGAATCATAAAAAACCAAGAACTCGTCCTTCGAGGAGACCAACTGCGAGGCCGCCTCTTCCACCGCCATCGGCTTCATCGCGTACTTCTTGCTGCGGACCACTTTGATCCCTTCGTCACGAACGGGGGCCAGCATCAGGCGGGGGTTGATCTGGGGCGGCTCCTCACCTCGGCGGCGGTCCACCCTCTTGTCTTTTTGCTTATGAGCTTGTTTCTCCAGACGGTTCAGGGCCCCGTCGATCGATTGGTACATATCCCGGGAGGTCGCTTTGGCGCTCAATTTCAGGCTTTTAGCCGCGAGCGTCACCTCACAAACATGCACACTTTTCTCGAAATTAAGGATCACGTGGGCTTCTTTGATCTTGCCCAGGTACCGTTCGACCCTTTGGATCTTATCCTCGATATGGTTTTTGAGGCCCTCAGTCAGCTTCTCATGACGGCTGGTAATATGGACTTTCATAGATATTCCTAACCGGGCAAACATCGATAAACCCTAGTTTTTTAAAGATCAAACCGCAAAATCATTGAATTATAGAATTATTTTAACATTCGAAGCGGGGAAGTCAATGAACCTCGTCATATGCCCTAACTATTCCTTCAGGTGTTTTGGGGGGCTTTATCACAATTTCCGGCGTTGAGAAGCGGGAGGAATTTTCAATTCCTCCCGGTACTTCGCGATCGTCCTACGGGCGATGCTGAGCCCTTGTTCGGTCAGGATCTGCATGATCTTCTGGTCCGAGTGCGGTTTCTGCGCGGGTTCTTGATCGATCATCTCCTTGATCTTTTCTTTCACGGAAAGGGACGACACATCCATCCCATCCGCCGATTCCAATCCGCTGGTGAAAAAATACTTCAGCTCGAACAATCCCCTGGGTGTTTGGACGTACTTGTGGGTCGTCACGCGGCTCACGGTGGACTCATGCATCCCGATCATATCCGCCACCTGTTTCAAAGTGAGCGGTTTCAAAGCGCTGACACCCGTTTCCAAAAAATCACGCTGAACGCGGAAGATCGTCTCGGTGACGCGGAAGATGGTCTTGCGGCGCTGCTCGATGTTCTTGATCAGCCAAACAGCGGATTGGATCTTATTGTCCAGGAATTTTTTGGTCTCTTTCGCGTTGACCGCGTTCTTGTCCTTGAGCATCTTGCGGTAATAGGCCGAGACACGGAGCCGGGGTACGGGCTCGTCGTTCAAAACGACGACGTATTCCCCCTCGATCTTGCGGATGCTCACGTCCGGAGTGACGTATTTGGTCTCGTCGACCTCGAAAGAACGGCCCGGTTTCGGCTCGAGCGTGGAGATAAAAGAAAGGACCTCGCGTAACTCCTCGGTGGTACATCCCAGCGCCTTAAGGATCGGCGGATATTTTTTCTTTTCCATGTCCTCGAAATGGTCCGAAACCACCCGATAGGCTTTTTGGGCCGCCGGGCCCGTTCTATTCTCAAGCTGTAAGAGAAGGCATTCGCGAAGATCGCGTGCGCCCACTCCGGGCGGTTCAAAACCCTGGATGACGGTCAAGATCCTTTCCGCCTCAGCCAGTGGAATTTTTTGAGACGCCGCAAGCTCCTCCAAACGGTCGATCAGATAGCCGTTCTCGTCCAGGTTCCCGATGATGATCTTCCCGATCGCCTCTTCTTTCGCGTTCTTCACCACCAGGAGAAGCTGCCATTCCAAATGCTCCGCCAGGCTTGGCGCCCGGGTAATGGAGGCTTCCACGAAATCCCTTTTATCCTGATCCGTATCCGATTTTTCACGGCC
This sequence comes from uncultured bacterium, assembly GCA_964469185.1. Lineage (GTDB taxonomy): Bacteria > Oederibacteriota > Muellerivitia > Muellerivitales > Muellerivitaceae > CAYXYA01. Next base: position 9,000 of record CAYXYA010000053.1, read on the forward strand.
GCCCCATTCCATCTCACTCGCGTCGCCGTACCCTTCGGACTCCTGATAGATATCCCAGGTCTCGCCCTTGAGGCGGTCGGCTTCTTTTATATGTTCGACGAGGTCGGTTTCGTGGCGCTGACGGGTTTTCTCGAAAAGAGGGTCCTCAGGGATCCCTTCCTGGTCCGTGGAAGGCGAGTTGCTATCATCAGCGTGCGTGTTTTTGTCGGTCGGAGTCGAAGAATCCTCTTCATCCTCTTCAAGGACGGGGTTTTCCAGCATTTCCTTCTCGACGAATTCCTTCAATTCCAGGGTCGAAAGCTGGAGGATCTTCATGGCCTGCTGCAGCATCGGCGTCATGATCATCCGCTGCTGCATCCGTTGATTCATCCCAAATTGCTGCTTCATAAAGGGCCGCCCGCCGAAGAAATCACCTGATAAAACTGATTATATCCCTTTGACCCAGAACGAGGATGAAATGAATGGCACTTCAGAGGGACTTATATATTTAAATCCCTGAACAACTTTCTTTTTTTGCCCCTTCCCTCTCCAGCCCTCATCCATCTAGGGGGTTTTGTAAGATCGTTTGTGAGTACCTCTGTTTCGCTCCACCCATCCCCCAGTGGGGCCCTTTCGCTCACTGGAGAAGATCCAGAAGGGCCACCTGGCTGGGGCTTTCGAAGGAAGGGGCAGGGTGTTTTTTTAAGACTTTAAAAACCCCAGGC
>CAYXYA010000054.1:0-9680 GCA_964469185.1 uncultured bacterium
CCCATATCATTGACGGGACCCTGCCTCACGCGCTTCTGCTCGAAATTTTCACTCCGCAAGGCGTGGGAACCGAGATCATTCCATAATTTGGATGATTTCTTTATTCAAATCTTGTTTTTCCGCCTCTATCAACCACTTGACAGTTCCTCTGTCCATCCCCACCTCCCATAGTGTATAATCCGCCAGTCGTTAATCGTTCTGGAGGAGATTTTCATGAAGTGCCCCTTTTGCGGACATCAAGAAGACAAAGTCATGGACTCCAGACCGAGCAAAGGCGGCTCGGCTATCCGCCGCCGCCGGGAATGCCTGAAATGCGAGAAACGCTTCACGACCTATGAACAGATCGAAGAGATCCTTCCGATGGTCGTTAAGCGGGATGGTCGCCGGGAACCTTTCGACCGCTTGAAGATCGTGTCGGGTATCCGCAAGGCGGTCGAAAAACGCCCAGGCTCCTCCGAACGGATCGAATCCTTGGTCGATGACATTGAGAGCGCGTTGATGGAAAGAGCGGCGAAAGAGATCAACTCCACTGAGATAGGCGAGATGGTCATTCGCCGTCTGCAGGATTTGGACGATGTGGCTTATGTGCGGTTTGCCAGCGTTTACCGCCAGTTCAAAGATATAAACGCTTTCATGGATGAAGTGAAGCGGTTGCTTTCCCGCAAAAGTTAATTTCAAAATAAAGCACAGACAAACAAGGCATTCATGTGTGAAAAACTTGAACATCCTTGCCGGGCAAAGGTAGAATCATTGCTTGATCTACCTCATTTGTTTAAAAACCAGGAGGAAGTATGAGCCGTCGTATCGCTGAAGTGAAAAGCCGAGAGATATTAGATTCCCGCGGGAACCCGACCGTTGAGGTCGATGTGTATCTGGAAAACGGCATTTTGGGCCGCGCGGCGGTCCCTTCGGGCGCTTCGACGGGGGAATACGAAGCGGTCGAACTCCGGGACGGGGATAAAAAACGCTATGGCGGCAAAGGCGTGCTCAATGCGGTCGCCAACGTCAACACCAAGATAGCCCCCAAAGTTAAGGGTCTTGATGTCATGGATCAAAGGGCGCTTGATTATTTCATGATCGAGTTGGATGGGACATCGAATAAGGCAAAGCTGGGGGCCAACGCTATTTTAGGCGTCTCAATGGCCGCAGCTAAAGCCGCAGCTTCCTCCGCTAAGCAGCCCCTTTACCGCTATATCGGCGGTTCAAACGCCAATGTTTTACCGGTTCCCATGATGAACATCATCAATGGCGGTGTTCACGCGGACAACAATGTGGACTTGCAGGAATTCATGGTGATGCCTGTGGGCGGAAAGACCTTTCGTCATTCTTTGCAAATGGGGGCCGAGGTTTTTCACGCGCTGAAAGGAGTGTTGCACAGCCAAAAGCTCAATACGGCGGTAGGGGATGAGGGCGGTTTTGCCCCTGATCTGAAATCCAACGAGGAAGCTTTGCAAGTCATCATGGAAGCGATCAAAAAAGCCGGTTACACGCCGGGCAAGGATATTTTGATCGCGCTGGACGCCGCTTCTTCCAGCTTTTTTAAAAATGGAAAATATGTTTTGGAAGCGGAAAGTCAAAAAGAAAAAAATAGCCAGCAAATGGTCGACTTTTACACCCATCTGGTCGAGAAATATCCGATCATTTCCATTGAGGATGGCTTGGATGAAAATGATTGGGATGGGTTCAAATTAATGACCGAAAAACTGGGAAAAAAAATCCAGATCGTGGGCGATGATCTATTCGTTACCAATACCCAGAAACTAAAAACGGGGATCGAGAAGGGGATCGCTAACTCTATCCTCATCAAGGTCAACCAGATCGGGACTTTGACCGAGACCTTGGAAGCCATTGAAATGGCCAAGAAGGCGGGTTACACGGCCATCGTCTCGCACCGTTCGGGCGAAACGGAAGACACGACCATCGCGGATATCGCGGTGGCTACCAACGCGGGACAGATCAAGACGGGTTCAGCTTCCCGTACTGACCGCATAGCGAAGTACAACCAACTTTTGCGCATTGAGGAAGAACTGGGTTCCGCTGCCCGATATTTGGGCCGGGAAGTTTTCTACAACCTTTAATGTGCCGGAACTTGCGTCCCACTTGAAAAAAGGGAGTTTTTCTTGACCATCTTGGCATCCAATCCGCCCCGCGTTTATGAGAGCGTCATTGAACTTGTCGGTCACACCCCTTTGATTCAGGTGCATTTACATAACGTGCCGAATGTCGAGATATACGCCAAGATGGAATCCTTCAATCCAGGCGGTTCGGTGAAAGACCGGCCCGCTGTTAGGATGATCCAGGAGGGTATACGGATCGGCAAGCTCACGAAAGATAAAGCCATCCTGGATTCGACCTCCGGCAACACGGGGATCGCTTACGCGGTGATCGGCGCGGCTTTGGGGTACAAAGTCGTATTGGCAATTCCCGCTAATGTGAGTGAGGAACGCAAGCGGATCTTAAAATCTTTTGATGCCGAGGTCCATTACTCGAGCGAGATGGACGGGTCGGATGGAGCCATCCTCCTGGCGCGGGAAATATACAAGAAAAATCCTGAAAAATATTTCGTACCAGATCAGTATAACAATCCCGAAAATCCTAAAGCCCATCGGTTGACCACCGCCGAGGAGATCATGGAAAGTATGGGAAATAGGATTACCCATTTCGCCGCGGGAATCGGGACAAGCGGTACCCTGGTCGGAACGGGCCGACGGATCAAGGAAATGAAACCTTCCGTTCAAGTGGTGGCATTGGAACCGGCAGAACCTTTTCATGGTTTGGAAGGGCTAAAACACATGGCGTCCTCGATCGTGCCCGAGATCTACGATACCAAAGCTTATGATCAAAAAATTTCCATCGATACGGATGAGGCCTATGAGATGGTGAAGCTTCTAGCCCGCAAGGAAGGTCTTTTAGTGGGCCTTTCCAGCGGCGGCGCTATGGCGGCCTGCGTCCAATTGGCCAGACAGATCAAAAAAGGATGCATTGTGACCATCTTTCCGGATTCGGGTGACAAATATCTTTCGACTCGGGTTTGGGAATAATGATCACATTTCAAAGTGACTCGGCGTTTCGATCGATGGTTGCTATCGGTGAGAAGGGTTATCCTTATGAAGTTTGCGGTCTCTTGTTGGGAAAGAACGGCGATCCGAAGATCGTGATCGATCTTTTCGAGTGTGGTAATCTTAACAAACTAAAACCTGAGACCCGCTATGATATGAACCCCAAGGACTATTTAAAAGGGGAAGCGGCGGCGCGTCAAAAGGGTCTGGATGTTCTGGGGATTTTCCATTCCCATCCTGATCATCCCGACAAAGCTTCCGAGACGGACCGGGAGGCGGCATGGCCCGATTTTTCTTATATCATCATGTCCATTCAAAAGGGCAAGTATGCCTCTATGAGGTCGTGGGTGTTAAACGCTCAGTCGCAATTCCAAGAAGAAAAAATAGGGAGTTGAACAAGAGCTATGAAAACACTCACTGAATATCTTTGGTTCAATACCAAAAATCACCGCGACTATATCAATATTACGGCTGAAGTCGAGAACGCCGTTCGCCAAAGCGGTATTCAAGAGGGCATGGTCCTGGTTTCAGCCATGCATATCACGGCCGGGGTTTACGTGAACGACGCGGAGGATGGTTTGATCGCCGACATCGATGAATGGCTTGAAAAATTGGCGCCGTTCCGCAAGGATTATCGGCATCACAAGACCGGTGAAACGAACGCGGATTCCCATTTAAAAAGCCTACTCATTCATCATGAGGTGATCGTTCCAATAACGAAAGGCGAGCTTGATTTTGGGACATGGCAGCAGATCTATTACGCCGAATTCGACGGCCAGCGGAAGAAGAGGGTGGTCGTGAAAGTGATGGGTGAATGAATGGAGACGTCAGACCCGAAATTTGATAAATATATTTTTGTCTGCACCAATGAGCGCTTGGGGGATGAAAAGGTTTCTTGCGGTGTTTCTTTTTGTGGTAAAGAACTGGCCGCGAAACTTAAGGACGAAGTCAAGAAAGCCGGCATGGCTGGGAAGATACGCGTTTCTAAGTCGGGTTGTTTAGATGTCTGCGAAGAGGGCGCCAATGTCCTTATTTATCCCGATAACCTTTGGTTGAAAAAGACACAAATTGCGGACATTCCCGCTATCCTTGAGAAATTAGGAATAAAGCCGTAAAGTACCGTTGGTTTTGACGTTCGAAACCTTTAATTTTGCATTTTGTGGGGGTGACCGGTTTCGACTGGGAAGCTGAACTTTTGGGAGCGTGTCGAGGCGCCATCGCTCGTCAAACATGGCAACGGTTTAACTGCCGATAACCAGTTAGCTCTGGCCGCTTAAAGCGGTTAGCGTCCAGCCTTTGATGCCTATTAAGGGGACGGGACGTAAGCAGTAGGCTGGTCCGGAACAGGGTTGTTCCACCGATGAACGGACGAGAAACAAAGGAGCTGGCTCTCTGCCGGCCGCTCGAGAGCGAGCGGGGAGCGAGACTCATTCTTGAGCTACGCACGTAGGGCCCATTACGGATGTTTTTCAGGACGTGGGTTCGATTCCCACCACCTCCACCAATTTTTGGAACCACACTGCTTCTTCTTGCCTTGAGTATTTTCATCATCTTTGTTCAGTTCGGTATTTAAACAAAATTGTTAAAGTTCTTTGTCAATATGTCGTTAGATGTTGTGGGGTAAAGGTAAACCCAAACAAACGAGTTTAAACTTTGAAAAACATTAGGCATTTGTTAGACTAGCCCACGTTTTGGGACTTTCAACTACGCCGAGGCCATCATTAATGAGACATTTTACCCGCTCAAGCGCAGTGCTTCTTTTGTTTCTCTGCTCAAGCGCCGCTAATGCCGCCGGTCCAACCTATGTTAAAGACGCGATCGCTGTTTCCACCACCTGGGCCGCCGCAAATAGCCCATATATTATTCAAAATGATATCGTTATCTCTAAAGGCGCTGTTTTAACTTTAGAACCGGGCGTTGAGGTTCGTTTCACAGTTCCGACCGGCGGCGCGGTTGGGGCGGGACCCAACTTGGTCGTGCAAGGTGGGATCAAGGCCATCGGAAGCTCGACCGCCCCCATTTCCTTTAATCCGGAAACTACCGGCTCGCTTTGGGGAGCAATTTATTTTTACAACGCGGATTCAGCCAACTCGATCTTGCAGACTTGCATGATCAAGGGTGGGAGAATCGTGTGTAACAACTCATCCCCGACGATCACCCAATCGGCTATTTTTGGCGCCAAAAGTGGGATCGAGGTCGCCTTAAACTCTCAACCGCAAATTACGGGTAACCGCATTACCGCGAACGGTATCGGTATCATTCTTTTATCGGATTCGGCAAGTCCTGTCATTTCCGGGAATGAGATCTATAACAATAATTATGGTTTTTATTTGAAGGGGTTTGGGACCCCGAACATCTCCGGAAATAAAATCTACAATAACTTAAAATACAATATCGTTAATTCTTCGGCTAAAAGTTTGTCGACCCCGAACAATGATTTCAGGTTGATGGACGCGCAGCAGATCATGAGGACTGTTTACGACGGGGCTTATAACCCAAGTTTGGGCCGTATTACGTTTGCGCCTTATGTCGGTATGGCAACGGCGCAATCGACCGCTATGGCTGTCTCCCCGGCCGTTGTGGCGTCCCAGGAAAAACCAAAGATCCAAGAAGAAGATTTTTGGAGTTATGGTCGGCCGTTTGACGCGATGAAGATCAGCAATGTCGATGCTGACAAGAAGAAGCCGTCTTCGGCCGTTAAAATATTGGCGGTTGGAGCCACCGCGGTTGTGACGGTTGTTTTACTCTTTTTGTAAGATACAAACTTACGATCTCTCCTTTTTAAAATCTTCGGTATGACTCAAAAATGTTTTCGATATTTTTTCCATCCGTCTTCGGCTTAAATCGGTATTAGCTATCATTTAAAGAGCTTTTTTCAACCTTTCATTGTTCTGGCTGGCTTTGTCATGCTAGAATTTCGCTTATTTTCCACAAGGAGTCATTATGCGTTTTCTGACATTGTTGTGTTGTTTTTTAGTCTCATCGGTTTCGATCGCGAAAGATTTCAAGATCGGAATAGTCGATCTTCAAAAAATATTTACGGAATATCCGGGAACTAAAGAAGCGAACAAGAAGTTCAGCGCGATGACCGCGAAGAAACAACAGGAATTGGCCGATTCTCAGGACGAGTTGAAAGACCTTGATAAAGAATTAAAAAGCTCGAGTTCGGTTTTGTCGACCAAACAACGTAAAAACAAGGAAAAGGAATTCACGGCGAAACTTCAGGCGTATCAGCGTGCGGAAGAGCAAGTGCGAGCTGATTTAGCGACTAAACAGCTGGACATGAAGACGGAACTCTTGGAAAAAATCAAAGCCATTGTTGCGAAGGTGGCGAAAGATGCTGGTGTCGATTTGATACTGGATTCCGAGACGACTGTTTTTGCAAAAGATGCGGTGGATCTGACCAACGATGTTCTGAAAAGTTATTCCAAATCCGATTCCAGCAAAGACGATAAATAGCCGATTTCGTGAAAAGCGGGCCAAATGGGACATTCCTTCACTTTAGAGAAATTGGCGCGTGAGATCGGCGGTACGGTCAAGGGTGATGGGTCGCTTGTCCTTAGCGGTGTGGCATCGTTAGAAGCCGCAAAAGAAGCGGACCTGACTTTTGTAACGAACATACGATATGCCGGCGCGGCGGCGGTTACCAAGGCGTCGGCTATTTTGTCTGAAAAAGAAATCCCCGGTGTTTCTAAACCTTTCCTCTTGTCCTCCAATCCTTATGCCGCGTTAGCGAAGATCATAGAGCTTTTCCATCCTGGATCTTCCCACCCCATTGGTATTCAAGTCGGTGCGCGGGTCGACCCAAAGGCATCGGTTCACCCACGTGCTTCAATAGCCGCGGGCGCGTCTGTCTTGGCTGGAGCGAGGATAGCCGCCGGCACAGTTCTTTTTCCGGGAACCTTTATCGGAGAGAACACTGTCATTGGCGAGAACTGTATCCTTTATTCAAACGTCACTGTCCGTGAAAATTGCATTCTGGGAGATCGCGTGATCTTACAGCCCGGCGTGGTTGTGGGATCCGATGGATTCGGGTTCGCGAAAGACGGCGAAGGTTATCGAAAAATTCCACAGGTTGGAAATGTCATCATCGAGGATGATGTCGAGTTGGGGGCTAATGTTTGTGTGGACCGGGCGGTTTTAGGAAGCACGGTCATAGGTAAAGGGACAAAACTGGACAATCTCATCCAGGTAGGCCACAACGTCGTGATCGGAGCTCATACAGTCATCGCGGCCCAGACGGGAATCGCGGGATCGACCCAAGTGGGAAGTCATGTCATCATGGGTGGGCAAGTTGGTTTGGCCGGTCATTTAAAGATCGGCGACCACGTTACGCTGGCGACTCGTACCGGTGTCATGGAAGACATCCCGGAAAAAGGCCTCTATTGGGGTTCACCCTCGGCTCCCATGACCGAAGAAATGAAAAATGTGGCCGCCTACCGTCAGCTGCCCGAACTTATCAAACGGATCCGCTCTTTGGAAAAAAAACTCGAGAAGATCCAAAACGTGAAAAAAGATGCCTAACGGCAAAGCCGTGCGGCCTCAAAAAACGGTCCGAAACCCATTCGACTTTGAGGGTGTTGGTCTGCATACGGGGAAAAAATGCAAAGTCAAAGTCTCTTCTTTGCCGTCGAACTCCGGCATCCATTTTTTCCGAAGCGATCTAGCCGCCGAAATACCCGTCTCACCCTTCAATGTCAGCAGCACGGCCCGTGGAACGACGCTCACAGGGGAAAAGAACGCGACAATCCACACCATTGAGCATTTTATGGCGACGATCAATGGACTTGGAATCGACAATTTGAAAGTTGAGATGGATTCGGAGGAGATGCCGATCTTGGACGGCAGCGCGGTCCAATTCTGTCAGCTATTCCAAAAAGCGGGGGTCGTGGAGCAAGAGCGGCTCATCACCCCAATCAAGGTCCTTGAAACGATCGAGATGAGGTTCGGGGACGTTTATTTGAAAGCGGAGCCGGCGGAAGAACTCCATCTTGAAGTGACGACTTCTTTTCCATATCCCGGTTTGGAAGACCAGAACAAGGTTTTTCATCTTGATAAAAAAAATTTCGAAAGCGAGTTAGCGTCGGCAAGGACTTTTTGTTTCGAGGAAGAGATCGAGCAGCTTCGAAACCAGGGTTTGATCAAGGGCGGTGATTTTAGTTGCGCCGTGGTGATCGGCAAAAAAGGCGTCCTGAACGGGCCTTTTCGGTATGAGGATGAGATCGTCCGGCACAAGACGCTCGATTTGCTGGGGGATTTAATGTTGTTGAACCGGCCTCTTTGGGCCAAGATAACGGTGCGAAAGGCCGGACATCGTTATCACGTGGAGCTGGCGAAAGCCATTCTTCAAAAATTCGGCGGCCAAAACGAGAAGTCCAATAAAGCCTCAAGAGGTGCTGGAATGCTTGACATTTTGGAAATTCAAAAAATACTGCCGCATCGATACCCCTTCTTGTTGGTGGATAGGATATTGGAATTGGAACCCAATAAAAGGGTGGTTGGGATAAAAAATGTGACCATCAATGAACCATTCTTTCAGGGACATTTCCCCGGTCACCCTATCATGCCTGGGGTCCTGATTCTTGAAGCGATGGCTCAGGTCGGGGGTACGGCCTTTTTGTGCGACAAAAGTAATTCGGGAAAGATCCTTTATTTGGCGGGAGTCGATAACGCCCGATTCCGTAGACCCATTGTGCCGGGGGACCAGATCCGTTTCGAGGTGGATGTCATCTTCGTGCGCTCGAAGATCGGGAAGATCGCGGGTAAGGCGATCGTGGATGGACAGGTGGCGGTCGAAGCTGAACTGACTTGCGCGATCGTGGACAACGATATGGGAAAGAAGGACTAGGAACAATGCCGGCTTCTTTGAATAAGATCCATCCAACGGCGATCGTAGACCCGAAGGCCCAACTGGCAGAAGGAGTCACGATCGGGCCCTATTCGATCATCGACGCGGATGTCACGATCGGAGAGGGAACGACGATCGGGGCCCATTGTGCGGTGACGGGGCACACGGTCATGGGAAAACGAAACAAAGTTTTCACCGGAGCGGTTATCGGCAGCGCTCCGCAGGACGTGAAATACAACGGCGAAAGAACCTTTCTTGAGATCGGGGACGATAATTACATCCGTGAATATGTCACGATCAATACAGGCACGGGCGAGGGAACTAAAACCGTCATTGGGAACGACAATTGGCTGATGATCCAAACGCATGTGGGTCATAACTGCACGGTTGGAAACCACGTAAAGCTCGCGAACTTAGCCACGCTGGGAGGTCATGTCATGGTGGATGATCACGCCACGATCGGCGGAGTCACCCCGGTCCACCAATTTGTCCGCATCGGTAAATACGTTATGATCGGCGGGGGTTTTCGGGCGGTTCAAGACGTGGTCCCTTACATGATGGCGGGGGACGAGCCGTTGAGGATCATCGGCCTCAACCAGGTAGGTCTTGAAAGGAACGGTTTTTCGAAAGAGACCATCGAATCCCTGAAAAAGGCGCACAAGGTCATCTTTAGGAATAACTTCACACTCAAAGAAGCTATCGCGGCGCTTTCCACTGATTTTCCGCAGACAGAAGAGATCAAATGTCTTATTGAATTCCTGAACACTTCCAGC
>CAYXYA010000055.1:0-7341 GCA_964469185.1 uncultured bacterium
GTAACCGCCTGACTCAAGGTGACGCGAACGGGAACATGACTTTCTTCCAGTACGATGACCAGGACCGGCCCGTCACCATTAGGGACGCCAGGGGTTTCAATACTATTTACGATTACGACGCTGCCGGTAATCCAGTAACGGTTACCAACGGAAGGGGGAAAAGAACTTCTTTCACTTATGATGATTTGAGTCGTCTCTTGAGCGTCACGGACCCACTCAACCATACCACGTCTTATATCTATGACGACGTAGGCAATCTCATTCAACGCACAGATGCCAAATTCCAAACGACGAATTACACTTACGATAATGGCAACCGACTTAGTACTGTCCGCTATCCCACCGGCATCGCTGTTGTAAATACATATGACGATGTTGGAAATTTGACCAACAGGCGAGAACCGGCGATAGGATTTTTTAATTTCCAATACGATGCGTTGAACCGCTTGACCAAGAAAAGTGATCCGTACGGTCACGCTGTTTCATTCACTTATGATCCTGTTGGAAGCATCGCGAGCGTCACTTATCCAGACTTTGGCAAGGTTTCTTATACGCAATACAATGGCGAAAACCAGCCCTTGGCGGCAAGTCTCGTTTCGGGTGGAAGCTTCCAAATGGGTTATGACCAGAACCTCAATTGGCGGAGCCTCCAGTATCCCAACGGTGTATCGGAATCCTACACCTATGACGTGCGCAATCAGCTCACGGCGATCAATCGAACCGGATTCAATCAGACCGTTTCATCAATAACTAATCTCCAAGTTCCTAACGTGGGCTACAACTACGATCCTGTCGGCAACCGGAGAGATGTGGTTTTGGGTGGGGCCTTGACTAGTTATAACTATGACTCCACCAACCAACTTATTGGGCTCAACGGTTTTTTTCAGGGAACGGGAGGCACGGGGTCTCTCCAGCCTCTGAACCAATCCATCCAGTACGATGAGGTCGGCAATCGTGTCCGCTACCAGCAGAACCATGATGTGACCCGCTACACCTACAACGACGCGGATGAGTTGACTACTCGTATCCTTGAGCAAAACGTGGCTATGTACAGTCCTTACGCGCAATACGCGGAGGCTGGGGTGATGGACGCGGGGGAAATTGTTCCGCCAGCGACAGCTACGCCTAATGAATCTAGCGGTCAAGAATTTTTCAGTTCTTTTGCGACTCGGCATCAGGAGAGAAAGCTTCCATTGATTTGGACCTCAGTAACACCGACGTCTACCTTTACGCCGACCTCCACACCAACGCCTACGCAAGCAATGGTTTCTTGCGATTCAGATCCTTGCAATCTGATTTCTTTGTTGTTGAATGGGAAGGTTCAACTGTCATGGAACGCGGCAAGCCAAGGTATCTTCCGCAACCCAGATGGTTATTTCATTTATCGTTCTTCTGGATCAGAAGGTTCTTTCGCGTTGATCCGAACGATGTCCATTCCTAATGGATCGGAAGCATTGCAGAGTGTGTCGGCCATAGACGATCCTGGGCCTGGAAATTGGTGTTATCAGGTGCGGGCATTTAGGAACAACTCAACGGCGACAAGTTCATGGACCAATGTTTCTTGCGTGAATGCAGACGGGTCGAGCATCTTCACTTCTACCATGACCAATACCCCAACTCCTGATCTTAGTAGGGCGACGAATACAGCCACTCCTACGCCAACCTTAACAGTGACTTCTACACCTACCCCTACACCGTCCACAGTGAACGGCGGCCACGCCGATGTTTTATTAACCCCCGACGCGGGAAAAGTCCTGGGGGTAACCATAATTGGTGGCAAGCCTGTTACGGTTCACAGTAAACGCACATTTCCTGAAAGCCATGGAAGGGACCCTTGTTTTGACAGCGGGGATGTATTCGACAAGTCCGGTGCGATACCGGTAACGCTGAGCAGTGCCTTGGCGAGTTTGGGGATACCCTGCGGCAGTTCTAAGTGGGTTTCTAAAAATGGGATTGCCACGGCCTCTACCCAAGCCGTCACTTTCACGCGAACCTTCGACATCCACGACCAAGGCGCCATCAATAGCGGAGTTTTCACCGTTAACTATGATGTTCGGGGTCGGGTTTCCATCTATGTCAATGGCCGCCTCTTACTTTCAAACGAGCAGACTTTCGGCTGTCAGATATACCAGGTTCCGTCTTATTTCCTTCAAGTGGGACAGAACATCGTGACATTCAATTTGAGCGCCACATCAGGGTTAATGGCATTGTCGTATGATTTCTGCGGTGTTCTGACGGCCACCTTGGGAGCGACTACAACGCCAACCCCAACATTTACCTTTGCGCCTTCCTGCCCAGCGATAACCCTATTTCAAGATAGCTATGGCGGTAGTTCATCGCTTTCGAATTACGATTATTATGACGTCTTCGGTAATCCGGGTACTGCCACCGGCGACGGTTTCCAGGTGATCAGCGGGGCCTTAGTGGCTGTGCCTAATCCATCCGTTGGGTATGCTGCCGGGCAGGCCATCGTGAAAGACAGCATCCTGAGCCATGGTCTTTCGAATTATATGGTGGAAGCGGATTTCGAGATGGACTCCCTCGCGAGTGGTTTCGGCTTGTTCGGGTTGATCTTTCGCAATAGCACTACCGGCAGTTTTTACGTCTTCCAGTACAACGGGAATTTCAGCAATGGCGGTGGTGGCGGTCCGGATTGGGAGGTCGAGAAGAACGATGGGGTCAATGGCGGTCTGTCGTACCCTGCTGCCGGGGCTTTAGTGCCTGCCTACTCTCTCGGAACGACGGTACATCTGAAAGTCGACTGCCAAGGAAACGAGTTTAAGTGTTATGTGGCCAATGCTGGCGTGACTACATTGGTATATGACGTGGTGGATAACACCAATCCATATCCAAGCGGCGGGGTTGGAATAAGGACCTACGGCATCGTTAACCCGAACCGTGAGAGAACCATGAATTTTAAAGTTTCTGGCTGTTCTCCGGTGGCGAGCCCAATTCCAACACGCACAAACACTCCTACGCCTACACCCACACCCAAGAAGACGCCTGTGACGACCCAGTATGTCTATGACAACAATGGGAACCTGATCCAAGAAACGACCAGCGGTAAGATCACTAGTTACGATTATGATTTTGAGAACAGGCTCAAGAAGATCGTTTATCCGGATAGAAGCGTAGATACCTATACCTATGACTACGCTGGGGAATTGGTCGTCAAGACAACTGGAGGTAGAGAAGTCAGCCTCATCGGAGGATTGGTAAAGACGGTCAATCTCGGAACTGCAACCTACTTTGTTTATGGACAAGGTCCGGCACCCTTGATGGAGACGAATTTTGTTGGGTCAAACCAAGGACGGGACTTTGTCCAGATCAACGGGAAGACGGTAGGAGAGTTCACGGGCCAGTTCTCGACTAATCCACACAACTATCACATGGACGGGGTGGGGAATGTCTTGGGAATATCGACTACTGGGGGAATCGTGGTGGAAACGACGACTTATGACCCGTTCGGAGTCGTCTTGGACAATGCGACGCTTACCAGCAATTACAGCAATGATTTTCAGTATGTCGGAGGGTATGGTGTAAGACACATCGCCGCGAGTGCCGCCCAATCTGGAAACGCGTACGATCACAGCATCATGGGCGTGAGGATGTACGATGCGAGCGTGGGGAGGTTTATAAGCGAAGACCCACTAGGCATAAGGGTAAGTTCAAACCTGTTTGGATATTCAAGGAATAATCCTCTCGGGTTTATTGATCCTGAAGGGTTGGTGGCATTACCACAATCTGAAATTGATAATGACGTTCATGCCAATAATCATTCGGGTCAAAGTGACGAACTGATAATTTGTATGATTTGGGGTGAAAGCTCTAATGACCCAGCTAATTATAATTCGTTAGGATTTCGCGGTTTAATGGCAATGGGCCCTAAGGCTGCGCAAGATGTTGGCATAAAATATGATGACTTGTTTGATCCAGTAACTAATATCATTGCAGGAACAACCTATTTAGGAAAAGTTATAAAAAGCAGGGGTGTAGTTGGTGGGTTAAATTTTTATGGGCATAGTCCTGATTATTCTCGCTCTATGCTTCAGTGCGAAAAATGTCTGAAAAATTTATGCCCAGAAGCAGGATGTTTGAAAAGATTACATGGCTAACTTCTTGAGAAGGGGTGAAAATGGATTTTAGAAAATTGTTCTTACTGTGCTTTGTGCTTTTTTTATTTCAAACAAAAAGTTTTTCAGGTACGGACCAAGAGAGCTTGGCCAACATTATGAGCGGAAAGAAAGTCGTTTATTATCAAAAAATATTTTCTGGACAAGATGATGCTTATTATTATTGTTTGGTTCAAGTCGTCAGCTCTGGCGTTAATACTTCCGAGAAGATTTTCTTTTACTCAGGAAAAACTCCTAAATTAAACCTTATTACTTCTTTCGGATATCCAGATGAGCATTTTGAATACGCTTTTATAATTTATTATAGGGACACATTTCATTTCGCGACTGTTTGGAGTGCTGGAGCGAGGGACGTAGTTCGTATTTATTCCTTAGATAAAATCGGAAAAATTCGAATGAATTTTGAAAGTGGTTCTGAAGTCCCGCCAGAAGTCGTTAATGAAAAACTGATTTTGGGTGATTGTGATTATCTAATGGTTAACGGTAAAAACAATTCTAGGAAACCGCAATATGCCAATGTTTTTAAATGGAATGGGACAAAATATGCTCTGATTAATCATCCCTCCTGGGATAATAGATTTAAATAGGCTCTTTTAAAAAGTGTATAAAAGGGTCAGGCTGGACTTCCTCCGATTTAAATACCCAGTATATGTATGACAACAACGGGAACCTCGTTCGAGAACATTCAATTTTTTATAACACATGACGCAACTTATTTAGTGACCACGCTTAGTGCTTAAGCTTTAAAATGGGTAAATGAAACCGTTTAAGAATTTAAAACTAACAAAAGCTGACCAATTATGGCTAACCGCCATTTATGAAAATGACTGTATTCCTGATCCTGCAACCTTCAAAGTAAGACTGCACGAGAAACTCCCAAAAGGTTTTCGATATGAAAACCTGCATCGCACTTTTATTTGGGATAACCGATTAAACATGTTGGGTATTTGGGTGATAAACCCAAATGACAAAATTTTCGGGTATTTGGATAAAACCATTAAAGCGATTAAATCCGAAATTGAGAAAACCCCGAAATTAGATTCAATTACTGCTGAAAAAATCGCGAAATTAACCAAAATTTCAATCGAAGACGCGAAAGAAGCTTTGGGATATTTAGGCCATCATGGAAGTTTTTGGTCAACGGCTAGGGGCGTGGGCGGGGAATTCGGCCAAGAGGTTATCGGCTTTTCGGGCGTTGAGCACATTGACCTTTATTTGAATTACAAAGATATTCCAACCCTTTTGGGGGAAATGTGGGAGAAATTTCGCCTGGATTTGTACCTTTATCCTCCGAAAGAGAATTCATTGGAGGAAGGGAAAACCCAGCTTTGTTATTCGAAATTTTGTAATGTGGTTGTTTTTGGAACGGTGAAATGGGCGTTTCATGCTAATGCGGCCAAAGTGGTTCGTATTTTGTTTGAAGTTTACTTGAAAAAGCTTCCCGAAATTCACATTGGTGAAATTCGCTCATATCTTCCTGAAAAAATAAAAAGCGATCCCTTGAATCAGATATTCAAGAGCCATAAAGGCAAACCTTGGCGGGAATTAGTGATCGCCGGACCATCCGGAAAAGGCTTTTGGCAATTAAACCCGAAATACCTTGAAAACGGCGTCAAGGAAATCGACCTTGGCCTGTCCTTGGGAAACACCGCTGAAAATTCATAAAAGATAAATCCGCTTCATTCTTTCGATATTCCCGGTTCGTTCTTACCAGCTTTTACCACTTGCGACATAACATTTGCCCATAGAAGGAAGTTCCTTCTATGGGCTTTTTATTTCCCCGCGTGGTCTTTTATCCGGGGCCGCCCACCAACGAACGTTACATAACGGAAGGACGCGTGTTTCATGGAAATAAACGAAATCCCGTGTTTTTTATGCGGCACAAAAGTCGAAGTTAAGAAAACGATCAAAGGGAAACCCTATTTCATTTGTGACCCTTGCGGGCTCCAGGTTTTTATTCGAAGAGCCAAGGGGGAAGAAAGACTTCGAGAATGGATGGAAGGTAAAGGGGAGGTATTCAAAAAGAAGTCAGGGGGTTTAATTCTCGAAAAGGTGGCCCAATTGGAGGAAGTAAAGGCCAAGTTAAAGGCAGTGCGGGATAGAAAGGGTTTATTCCCGGATGAGGATATGAAATTCATCGAAATGGTTTTAAAGACCGAAATGGAGGGCATAAAGGGTCGAATTAATGAAGGGTTAAAGAGGAAAGGTGGGGAAGGATAAGGAAAGGAGTAACCGAAATGGTTATGCGGTTAATGGGAAGCTTTAAAGGGTTAAAGGGTAATTAACGGGAATTATCTTCGAATTAACCGGAATTAATCCTGATTAATGGGGAAGGTTTACAGAGTTTAAAGGTAATTATTGTTTAAACGGGAATTGTTTCCGGGAATTTAAAGAGTTTTTAAAGGTTAAAGGTATTAAAGGGTGAAGGTTAAATGAATATTTCGAATTTGAATCTTAAAAACCCGGATTGTTTAACCTGTTTATCCTCTCAAAAGGTTTGGAGGTTTCAGTTATTTATTCTGATCCTCCTTAGAACGTTGGTTTTTGGTATGGGAATTGGAGATGGTTATGCTGGATAGTATCGATGATAATTTATTGACCGACCAAGAAGTGGCGAAATTGGCTAAAGTCAGCCCTAATACGGTTAAGTATTGGCGGCAAACAGGCATATTGCCCTTTGTAAAGGTAGGGAAACATCCGCGGATATGGCTTTCGGAGTTTCACAAGGTTTTTCGGAAACCTTCCCCAATTGCGTCCTTGGAAATTGGAAACAATCCTGTAAAATGCTCCCCGCTGAGGACGTTAGGGAGGAAGCATGGGTAAACCTAACGTTCATGGACTTCCAGAGCATCTGCGAAAGGATGTGAAGGGGTTCTTTATTGACTATTTTTTGCAGGAAGGGGGTCTTCGAAAGCGTAAGCGGGTGCGGTTAGGTCATATTCCGGTAGTCCAAGCAAGACGGATTTTGGCCCACCACATGGAAGCTATCATTGAACAGAAATTTTTGGCTCCTGAAAAGCAGAAAATAACGTTCAATGAGGCGGCTCAGGGGTTTCTTACTTACTCAGGGTCTAGGAAAAAGACTTTCAAGAGGGACGGTCAGATAGTGGCCAACCTTGGGAAGTTTTTCGATAATCGACCCTTGGAAAGCTTGTCGCTGGACTTGGTTGAGGCATATGTCTCAGCCAGGAAAAAACAGCGCCAGACC
>CAYXYA010000055.1:7351-9624 GCA_964469185.1 uncultured bacterium
GTATCCGCAACGGTCAGCTTGAGAAGAACCCAATTGCGGGGGTGAAGTTTTTCAAGGAAATACCCCGAAATAGGACGCTGACGCCGGACGAGTATAAACGCCTCTTGGTGCAATGCTCAATGCACCTAAAGCCTATAGTGCATTTGGCGTATGTGACGGCCATGAGGCGAGGTGAGATTTTCGGGCTCCGTTGGGATCAGATGGACTTCCAGAATAGGGTTTTAGTCCTGGAGGCCGCCGATACCAAAACCCAGGAGAAAAGGGAAGTGCCATTGAACGAAGCGTTGTTGGAAATGCTTCGCCAAGTTCCCAAGACGCTGGGTAGCCAATTTGTGTTTACCTTTCGGGGTGAACGAATCGGTGACATTAAGACCGGGTTCAACAGGGCGTGTCAGCGGGCTGGGATCAAGGATTTTCGTTTTCATGATCTTAGGCATTGCGCCATCACGAACATGCGAAAAGCCGGGGTTCCTGACAACGTCATTATGAGCATCAGTGGTCATAAGACGACCGCAATGTTTAGACGTTACGACGCAGTTGATCGGATGGACCGATGCCGTGCGTTACAGCGATTGAGTGAGTATGACACGGATATGACACGGTCCGTTTTGGCGTTGGTGGTGATTTAAGGTGTATAGTTGGTTTTTGTTTTAGCAAAACGAGTTTATGGTCATTCGCTGGGGTAGCTCAGTTGGTAGAGCAACTGTTTCGTAAACAGTAGGTCGCCGGTCCGATTCCGGTCCCCAGCTCCATTATTTCGCGAAACAAGCCCTGAGGTGTGCGAAGGCCTCCTGCGGTGAACGACCGAAGAGAGTCGAATCCGTCGAACGGGCTCCATTTTTGTCCTGAGGCTCAGGGCTCCATTTTTTCTTCCCAAACGAATCGAAATCATTTCAAATCCCTTCTTTTGGGCCTATTTCCTTGACAAAAGTGGGGTGGGTTTTTAGAATCACCCTCCCTTGTCCCTAGGGATCCGGGCGCGCGGCCTTATTCAAGACCCGTGAAATTAATGACCAATCATGGTTTTGTAGTTGAGGAGGATTTGTGGCACTTAAGATCCGTTTGAAGCGCATGGGAAGCAACAAGAAAGCGACTTATCGCATTGTGGTTTTGGATTCTCAATTCTCGGGCAAGGGACGCCGCATCCAGGATCTGGGCACCTATAATCCCCGGGCCAAGGAAGAAAACCAAGTTTTGAACTTGAACAAGGAAGACGCCGCCGCTTGGATGAAAAAGGGCGCTGTCGCTACCGATACGGTTCAAACCATTCTCGACAAAGCCGGCGTTAAACTTTAATTTTCTATAAAGAAGAAGGACATCATGAAAGAATTGATCGAGTTTGTGGCGAAATCTTTGGTGGATAAACCCGAGAATGTCGGTATCCAGCAAAGGTTAGAAGGCAATTTGACGGTTTTGGAACTTCGAGTTTCCAAAGAAGATTACGGCAAGATCATTGGAAAGCAGGGGCGTACCATCAAAGCGCTTCGCACCCTGGTTTCGGCGTCTTGCGCCAAGCATGGGCTGAAATATTCCCTCGAAGTCGTTGAATAACACTTCCGGTTTGTCCTGAGCATGTCGAAGGACTCAAAACCCTTAAATCCGTCGAACGACTTCATCGTACTGGGCACGATCGTCCGGTCTCACGGTCTCAAGGGCGAAGTCAAGATCTCGTTATCCTGTTCCGGGGTCGATCGGTTGGAGTCCTGTAAGGAACTTCGGCTCCTGAAAGACGGCAAAGAGCTCAAAAAGGTTTCGGTGATCCGGGCCTTTACGCATTCGGATGGCGACGCGGTCGTGCGGTTCAAGGAAGTGCAAGGCGTGGATGAGGCGGAGACTTTGCGGGGCGTCCAGGTGGCGGTCCGCGAGGAAGACCGGGAAGAACTTCCGGAGAACGAGTATTACTCGGATGACTTGTTGGGTCTAACGGTGGTGAAGACGACAGGCGAGGACCTGGGTCGGATCGAAGAAGTCATGGAAGGCCTAGCGAACGGGGTTTTTGTTGTCCGCAAGAATGGTAAGGAAACGCTGGTTCCGGCTTTGAAGTCGGTGATCCGGGAAATCGATCTGAAATCCCGGCGCATGGTGGTTGAACTACTGGAAGAGATCGATGCCGAAACCGCGGATTGATATCCTGACTTTGTTCCCCGAATATTTCGAGGGACCTTTTACCGTCAGCATGGTCAAGCGGGCGGCGGCGAAAAAGGCGGTGGATATCCGCCTGCATGATCTGCGCCGTTGGGCAACTGACAAGCACCACACCGCGGACGACGTTC